>JAJUIM010000028.1 GCA_029267645.1 Microbacterium sp. | reverse complement strand
CCCTCGACCTCGCAGCCGCGCGCCGCGACGATCTCCGCGTCGGGCAGCGCCGCGGCGAGCGCCTCGCGCACGGTCGGCATCGAGACGCCGATCGGCACGTCGGGGTGGTGCGCCAGCACGTGGTTGGCAAACGAATAGCACCCCTGCAGCGCCTCGGCGCGGTCGGCGTTCGGGCCGATGACCGCGATGCGCGACGTGCCCGCCGCGAGCGGCAGCACGCCGTCGTTCGCGAGCAGCACGACCGACTCCTCGGCGAGGCGCCTCGCGATGTCGCGGTGGCGCGGCGTGTCGAGGTCGATCCGCGCAGGCGCCTCGTCGCGGAACGCGTCGGGCTCCAGCAGCCCCAGCTCCTCCTTCTGCGCGAGCACCCGCAGCACGGCGCGGTCGACGAACGCCTCGTCAACGCGCCCATCCCGCACCGCATCGACGAGCGGCGCGAGATAGGCGTCGCCCGACGGCAGCTCGACGTCGATGCCCGCCTCGAGCGCGAGCGCCGCGGCTTCCCCGCGCCCCGCCGCGATCGCGTGGGTGCGCTCGAGGAACGCGACCGAGAAGTAGTCGGCGACGACCGTGCCGTCGAAGCCGAGCTCGCCGCGCAGCAGGTCGGTGAGCAGGCGCGGATCCGACGCGACCGGCACGCCGTCGATCTCGGCGTAGCTGTTCATGACGCTGCGCGCGCCGCCGTCTCGGATCGCCATCTCGAAGGGCGGCAGGAACACGTCGGCGATCTCGCGCGGACCCGCGTGCACGGGCGCGTGGTTGCGCCCCGCCTGCGAGCCCGAGTAGGCGAGGAAGTGCTTGAGGGTCGCGTGGACGCCCGCCGACTGGATCCCGCGCACGAACGCCGTGCCGACCGTGCCGACGACGTACGGATCCTCGGCGATGCACTCGTCGACGCGCCCCCAGCGGGGGTCACGCACGACGTCGAGCACGGGCGCGAGGCCCTGGTGCACGCCGAGCTCGCGCATCGAGTCGCCGATCGCCGCGGCCATCTCCTCGACGAGATCAGGATCGAAGGCGGCGCCCCACGCGAGCGGGGTCGGGAACGTCGCGGCCTTCCACGCCGCGAGCCCCGTGAGGCACTCCTCGTGCACGAGCGCGGGGATCCCGAGCCGCGTCTCGCGCACGAGGCGCCGCTGCTCCTCGCGCAGCCACGCGGCGCGCTCGGCGGGATCCACGGGGCGCGTGCCGTACACGCGCGTGAAGTGGCCGATGCCGTCGCGCGTGATGGCCGCGAGGGCGCCGGATCCGTGCCCCGCGTCCATCTCGTCGGCCATGGGCGCGACGACCTCGTCGCCGTGGTCGAGCCAGTAGCCCACGAGCTGCGCCGTCTTCTCCTCGAGCGTCATCTGCGAAAGCAGCGCCCGCACGCGGTCGGACGTCGCAGGCACGGCGCGCACCGCGACCGTCGCGGGGGCCGTCATCCCTTCACCGCCCCCGTGAGGCCGCCGACGATGCGCTTCTCGAAGAGGCTGAAGAAGATGAGCGCGGGCAGCATGGACAGCGAGGTGTAGGCGAGCACGCGGGCGGTGTCGACCGAGTACTGCGACGCGAAGTTCTGCACGCCGAGGGGCAGCGTGAACAGGCTCGTGTCGTTCAGGATGAACAGCGGCAGCATGTATCCGTTCCAGGTGGTGACGAAGGCCAGGATCCCCACGGTCACGACGCCCGGCATGCTGAGCGGCACGACCATGCGCCAGAAGAAGCCGAGGCGGCCCGCGCCGTCGATCGACGCGGCCTCCTCGAGCTCCTTCGGGATCGCGCGGAGAAACGGCACGAGGATGATGATGGTGGTGGGCAGCGCGAAGGCGATCTGCGGCAGGATGATGCCGCCGAGGCTGTTCACGAGCCCCAGGTTGCGCACGAGCAGGTACAGCGGCGTGATCGCGACCGTGACGGGGAACATGAGGCCAGCCGCGAAGAGCGCGTAGAGCGCTCCCTTGCCCGCGAAGTCGTAGCGCGCGATGACGTAGCTCGCCATGACGCCGAGGACGACGGCGCCCGCCGTCGTCGCGACGGCCGAGATCGTCGAATTGCCCATGGCGACCCAGAACTCCGACGAGGCGAGCACCTCGGAGTAGTTCGTGAGCACCCACGGCCCCGGGAACCCCGAGGGGTCCTGCGTGATCTGCGCGTTCGAGCGGAACCCGCCGATGATGATGTACAGCACGGGCCCGATGCAGATCCCGACGAGGACGGTCGCGAGCAGGTAGACGCCCGCGCCCGCTCGCGGCGCGCGACCGCGACCCCGCGGCCGGCCCCTGCGATCGACCGCGCCGATCGCGACGGAGGTGGCGGTCATGAGCGTCCCCTCTCCGCGGGCCCCGTGACGGCGCCCGCCGTGTCGCGCCGCAGCACGGCGCGCTGATAGACGAGCGCGACGACGAGCGAGATGAGGAACAGGAGCACCGCGACGGCGTTCCCGAATCCGTAGTTGCTCGCGAGGTGCCCGTGCTGGTACATGTACGTCGCCATCGTCGAGGTGCCCGCCGTCGCCGCGACGTACTGGCCCCAGATGATGTTGACGAGGTCGAACAGCTGCAGCGAGCCGATCATCGACAGGAAGGCCCAGATGCGGATCGTGGGGCCGAGCAGCGGCAGCGTGATGTAGCGCTGCGTCTGCCAGAAGGTGGCGCCGTCGATCGAGGCGGCCTCGAACAGCTCGTTCGGGATCGACTGCAGGCCCGCCAACATGAGGATGACGGCGAAGCCGATGTACTTCCAGGTGATGATCACGAGGAGCGTGCCCATCGCGACCTGCGGATCCGACAGCCACGACTGCTGCAGCGCCCCGAGCCCGATCTTCTCGAGCAGCGAGTTGACGGCGCCCGCATCCTGCAGCATGAGGGTCCAGCCCGTGCCCACGACGACCTCGGAGATCACATAGGGCACGAAGATCAGCACGCGCACGAGGCTGCGCCCGCGCATGCGCTGGTTGAGGAGCAGGGCGAACGCGATCGCGAGCGGCCCCTGTAGCACGAGCGACGCGACGACGATGATCCCGTTGTGCAGCACGGCGTCGCGGAACGCCTCGTCGCCCAGGATCATGGCGTAGTTCTCGAACCCGACGAAGTCGTCGGGGAAGCCGAAGCCCTTCCACCGGAAGAACCCATAGAACGCGGCCATGACGACCGGCAGAATCACGAACGCGCAGAAGACGACGACGGCCGGCCCCGCGAGGATCGCGATCTCGCCGCGCCTGCGCCAGTCGGGGCGCCGGGGGCGGCGGCCCGCCGGCCGGGGCTCCTCGCCCCGGCTGACGGGCGGCCGATCCGGCACGCGCACCTCGGTCATCGTCACGGCTCAGCCCCGCTCGGCGGCCTGCGCGGCCGTCTCGACGAGCTGCTCGGGGCTGCCCTGCCCCGCGAGCATCTCGACGACGGCCGTGTTGAGCGCGTTGCCGACGTTCTGGCCGAGCAGCGTGTCGAGCCACACGACGACGTACGCCGCGTCGTTGTAGGCGGCCATGATCGGCTGCAGCGCGGGGTCGGTGACGGCCGACTGCGCCTCCTTCGAGGCGGGGATCGTCTGGAACGCCTCGACGTACTTCTCCTGCCACTCGGTCTGCGCGATGAAGTTCAGGAACTCCTCGCACGCGGGCGGCGCATCGGCGGCGCACGCGAAGCCGTCGACGCCGCCCATCATGGCGGTGGGATCGCCCTCGCCGCCCGACGTCGCGGGGAACGGGAACCAGCTGAGGTCTGCGAGGGGCTCGCCGTCGGGCGTCAGCGAGGCGATCACGCCGACGTTCCAGCCGCCCATGAGCTCCATCGCGGCCTTGTGGTTCGCGACGAGGCCCGCCGAGGAGCCGGCGCCCTGCTGGGCCGACGTCGTGAGGAAGCCCTCGTTGAACGGCTCGGTCTCGGCGAACGCCGCGAGATCCTCCGCGGCGTCGAGCCAGCAGCCGTCGCCGAAGTCGAGGCTCGTCGAGATCTGCTCGATCGTCTCCTGGCCGCACGCGCGCAGGGCGAAGAAGTAGAACCAGTGCGCGGCCGGCCAGGCGTCCTTCGCGCCGAGCGCGATCGGCTCCACGCCCGCGCCCCGCAGCTCGTCCACGGCGCCCTCGAGCTCCTCGATCGTCGTCGGCGTCTCGGCGATGCCGGCTTCGGCGAAGAGGTCCTCGCTGTAGAACATGCCGCCGGGCAGCACGGCGACGGGCATGCCGTACTCGGCCCCGTCGATCGTGAACGCGCTGAACACGGCGTCGCCGTACGCCTCGCGCACGTCGTCGTCGATGAGGTCGGACAGGTCCTTCACGAGCCCGGCCTCCACGATGTCGGCGAGCTTGCCGCCGCCGCGCGCCATGAACACGTCGGGCATGTCGCCCGAGTTGGCGGCCGTCTGCAGCTTGCCGTCCATGTCCTCGTTCTGGATCGAGCTGATGCGGATCGCGGTGCCCGTCTCCTCCTCGAACGCGGCCGCCGCCTCCTCCCAGTAGGCCTTGCCGTCGCCCGTCGTCGAGTTGTGCCAGAACTCCATCGCATCGCCGCCTTCTCCCCCGGATCCGCCGGAGCAGCCCGCGAGGACGAGGGCGGCCGCCGCCGCGACGGCGGCGGAAGTGAATCGCTTCTTCATGGCGTGGTTCTCCTCATCGAGTGGTCTTCGCCGTGCGTCGGGCACCCGCGGCCCGACGTCGATGACGATGCTGACAGCTCGACTGGCGTATGTCAATCGTTATCGATAACGTTTTCTCTCGACGGATCGCCGCATCCGCCTCCCGTGTTGCGCGGCCGAGTCGCGCGCCGCGGACTACCGTGAGGAGACCATGACCATCAGCGATCCCCGGGCGGCGCACGGCCGCACCACGATCACCGACGTCGCGCGCGCCGCAGGCGTCTCGGTCGCGACCGTGTCGAAGGTCATCAACGGCCGCGACGGCGTCGCGGCCTCGACGAGCGAGCGCGTGCTGCAGGTCGTCTCGGAGCTCGGCTACGCGAGCTCGCTCGTCGCGACCTCGCTGCGCCGCCAGCGCACACACGTCATCGGCGTGCTCGTCGCCGAGTTCGAGCCGTTCGCCCTGCAGCTGCTGCACGGCGTCTCGGAGGCGCTCCGCGAGACGTCCTACGACGTACTCGCCTACGCGGGGGCGGTCTCGTCCGGCTCGCACGAGGGATGGGAGGCGCGATCCCTCTCGCGCCTCGGGGGCACGCTCATCGACGGCGCCGTTGTCGTGACGCCGACCGTGCGGCCGCCCGAGACAGTGGTGCCGATCGTCGCGATCGACCCGCACACGGGGCCCTCGGCATCGGCGACCGTCGACACCGACAACCTCCGCGGGGCGCGCGATGCGACCGCGCACCTGCTGTCGCTCGGCCACACGCGCATCGCGCACCTGCGCGGACGCGACGACCTCGAGTCGGCGCGTCTGCGCGAGCGCGGATTCCGCGAGGCGATCGCGGCGGCGGGGCTCTCGGTCGACGAGCGCCTCGTCGTCGACGGCGGCTACGCGCATGCCGAGGCGGCGGCGGGCACCGAGCGGCTGCTCGCGCTCGAGGAGCCCCCGACCGCGATCTTCGCGGCCAACGACGTCTCGGCGATCGAAGCGATCCGCACCGCCGGATCCCGCGGCCTGCGCGTGCCCGACGACCTGTCGGTCGTGGGCTTCGACGACATCCCCGCGGCCGCCGCGACGACGCCTCCCCTCACGACCGTGCGGCAGCCGCTCGTCGAGATGGGCCGCCGCGCCGTCGGGCTCCTCATCGGCATGCTCGAGGAGGGCGCCGAAGCGTCGCACGAGCGGCTCGCGTCGGAGCTCGTCACGCGCGGATCCACGGCGCCCCCTCGCGACGCGCGTTGAGGCGGGTCAGCGGCGCGACGCGATGAGGTCCGCGAGCCAGCGCGCGCTGTCCTTCACGACGCGCTCCTGCGTGTCGTAGTCGACGCGCACGATGCCGAACCGCTTCGAGAAGCCGTAGCCCCACTCGAAGTTGTCGAGCAGCGACCACACGAGGTACCCGCGCAGGTCGACGCCGCGGTCCATCGCGCGGCGAGCCGCGCCGAAGTGGCGGCGCAGGTAGTCGGTCCGATCGACGTCTCGCACGCGCGGCCCCTCGGGCGTCTGATCGACCGCATCGGGGAACGCGGCGCCGTTCTCTGTGATCATGAGCGGCTGCTCGGGGAACTGCTCGTTCAGGCTCACGAGGAGGTCCTCGAGCCCGTCGGGCGCGATGTTCCACCCCATGTCGGTGTACGGCCCGTCCTGCGGCAGGAACTCGACGTCGTCGAGCCCCGGCCACGGCGACCCGCCGACGTCCTTGTGGCCGTCGTTGCGCGCCTTCTCCCCCGCCCCGTCCCACGTGCGGACCGTGACGGTCGAGTAGTAGTTCACGCCCAGCACGTCGAGCGGCTGGTGGATCGTCTCGAGGTCGCCGTCGCGCACGAAGCCCCAGTCCGTGACGCCGCGCGTGTACGCGATGAGGTCGTCGTCGTACCTGCCGAGCAACATGGGGCTCGTGAAGGCGCGGTTCGCGAGCGCCGTCACGCGCTCGGCCGCCTCGCGCTCGCCGCGCGCGACGTGGAAGTTGAGCGTGACCGACACGTCGGGGTCGTTTGTCGCGGCGCGGCGGATCTCGGGCACGGCGAGCCCGTGCGCGAGGTTCAGGTGGTGCACGGCGGCGAGCGCGTCGGCGCCGTTCGTGCGGCCGGGCGCGTGGGCGCCGGATCCGTAGCCGAGGTACGCCGAGCACCACGGCTCGTTGAGCGTCGTCCACGTGTGCACGCGGTCGCCCAGGTGCTCGACGACGCGCGCCGCGTACTCCGCGAAGCGGGAGGCGGTGTCGCGCGCGGGCCAGCCGCCCGCGTCCTCGAGCTCCTGCGGCAGGTCCCAGTGGTACAGGGTCGCGATCGGCCGGATCCCCCGCGCCCGCAACCCGTCGACGAGGCGCGAGTAGAAGTCGATGCCCGCGGGGTGCACATCGCGCCCCGCGCCCGGCATCACGCGGCTCCACGAGATCGAGAAGCGATACGCCTCGAGCCCCAGCGAGGCCATGAGGTCGAGATCCTCCTCGAGCCGGTGGTAGTGATCGCACGCGACGTCGCCCGTGTCGCCGTTCCACGTGCGACCCGGCGTGTGCGAGAACGTGTCCCAGATCGAGGGCGTCCGGCCGTCCTCCGACGCCGCCCCCTCGATCTGATACGCCGCGGTCGCCGAGCCGATCACGAAGCCGTCGGGGAAGACGAGCGGAATGGTGCGGTAGTCGGTCATGCTCAGCTCTCCTGTCCGGAGGGGCGCCCCTCGGCTTCGGACGCCGCGCGCAGCGCTGCGCGGCCATCGTCGGCGACTGCTCGGGCACCCGATGTGTCTTCGATGACGAACGACGAGACGTCGTCGCTCTCGATGAGGATACGCCCGCGCTCGCGCGAGATGCGGAACGTCGCGCGCCGCCCCTCGCCCGCCGCGACGACGAGCTCGCCCTGTGCGGCGCCGGGCGCGACGAGGATCCGCAGGGCGTCGAGGTCGATGTCGCGGCCGGCGCTCTCCGATGCGCTCAGGGGAATGACCGCGCCCTCCCGCAGGTACACAGGCAGGCTGTCGAAGCCGTGCCGCTCGCGCCGCCATCCGCCCTCGACGGTCTCGCCCGTCAGCAGGTGGGTCCAGCGCCCCTCCGGCAGGTAGAACTCGACGTCGCCTGCCGCCGAGAAGACGGGAGCCACGAGCAGGTCGGGGCCCAGCATGTACTGCCGATCGAGGTGCGTCGCGGCCGGGTCGTCGGGGAACGCGAGCGCCATGGGGCGCATGAGGGGCGCCCCCGTCTCGTGCGCGGCGCGCCCGGCCGAGACGAGGTAGGGCCGCAGCGCCGCCTTCAGGCGCGCGAACCGACGCGTGACCGACACGGCGCTCTCGGGATCGGCCTCGTCACGCCCCTCCGCCTCGTCGAAGAGCCACGGCACGCGGTAGCTGCTGGAGCCGTGCAGCCGGCTGTGGCTCGACAGCAGCCCGAAGGCGACCCAGCGCTTGAACACGGCGGGATCGGGCATGCCCTCGAAGCCGCCGATGTCGTGGCTCCAGTAGGCGAAGCCGCTCATCGCGAGCGACAGCCCGCCGCGCAGGGTCTCGGCCATCGACGCGAACGACGACGTGTTGTCGCCGCCCCAGTGCACGGGCATGCGCTGGCCGCCGGCCGTCGCCGAACGGGCGAACACGACGGCGTCGCCCGCACCGCGGTGCGCCTGCAGCACGTCGAAGACGGCCTCGTTGTACAGCTGCGTGTAGCGGTTGTGCATCGCCCGCGGGTCGCTGCCGTCGAAGTAGACGACGTCGACGGGGATCCGCTCGCCGAAGTCGGTCTTGAACGTGTCGACGCCCTGCCGCATGAGGCGCCCGAGGTGCTCCTGGTACCAGCGCGTCGCGTCGGGGTTCGTGAAGTCGACGAGCGCCATGCCCGCCTGCCACATGTCCCACTGCCACACGGATCCGTCGGGCCTGCGCACGAAGTAGCCGCGCTCGGCGCCCTCGGCGAACAGCGCCGAGCGCTGGCCGATGTACGGGTTGATCCAGGCGCTCACGCGCAGGCCGCGCTCGTGCAGTCGCGCGAGCATGCCCTCGGGGTCGGGGAACACGCGCGGGTCCCACTCGAAGTCGCTCCACTGGAACTCGCGCATCCAGAAGCAGTCGAAGTGGAAGACGTCGAGGGGGATGTCGCGATCCCGCATGCCGTCGAGGAACCCCGTCACGGTCGCTTCGTCGTAGTCGGTCGTGAAGCTCGTGGACAGCCACAGGCCGTACGACCAGGCCGGGACCTCGGGCGGCCGGCCCGTGAGCGACGTGTAGCGGTCGAGCACGTCGGCGGGCGTCGGCCCCGCGACCACGAGGTACTCGAGCTGCTCGCCCGCGACCGAGAACTGCACGCGCTCGACGGCCTCGGATCCGATCTCGTACGACACGTGCCCCGTGTCGTTGACGAGCACGCCGTACCCGCGGTTCGACACGTAGAACGGCACGTTCTTGTAGGCCTGCTCGCTCGACGTGCCGCCGTCCGCGTTCCAGATGTCGACGCTCTGGCCGTTCTTCACGAGCGGTCCGAACCGCTCGCCGAGCCCGTAGATCGCCTCGCCGACCGCGAGCTCGAGCTGCTCGTGGACGTACGCGGGCGAGAGGGGCATGCGCATGCCCGAGCGCTCGTCGCCGACGACGCCCGGATCCACGGCCGCGTCGGGCGCGACGCGCAGGTACCCGAGCGATCGCTCGCCGCTCGCCGTCAGCAGCCTGCCCGATCCCGTCTCGCGGAACTCGAGCGCCCAGGCGCGCCCGCGGCGCAGGACCGCCGTCAGCGGGCCGCTCACGAGCCTCGCCTCGTCGCCGTCGAGCGTCGCGGCGCCGGACGGCCGTGCGCCGACGAGGTCGAAGCCCTGCGGCGCCGGACCGCCCTCGTGGTGCACGATCCGCACGCCGATGACGCCGTCGTGCGGCGAGTGCAGCGTGACGGTGAGGACGGGCCGGTTGAGCGTGTCACCGCGCCGTTCGATGAGCTTGGTCGGGACCGTCGCGACGATCGTGTCGCCCTCGATCCGGAGGTCGCGGACCTCGCGCCCGTAGAGGGCCTCGACGCCGGGGCGGATCTGCCAGAACCCGTCGGTGAACTTCATTACTTGACTGCTCCTGCCGTGATGCCGCGTGAGAGCGTGCGCTGGAAGATGAGGAAGAAGATGAGCGTCGGCAGCAGCCCGAGCAGGGCCGAGGCGCTCGTGGTCGTGACGTCCATGAGGCGGTCGCCCTGCAGGACGCTGATCGCGACGGGGACCGTCTGATTCGCGTTGCTGATGAGGAACGTCAGCGGGATGAGGAACTCGTTCCACGTCCAGATGAAGAAGAACACCATGAGCACGCCGAGCGTCGGCCTGCTGACGGGCACGATCACCTGCCAGAGGGTGCGCCAGCGTCCCGCGCCGTCGAGCGCCGCGGCCTCGATGATCTCCTTGGGGAACGTGCCGAACACGCTCGCGAGCAGGTAGGTGCCGAAGGCGCTCTGGATGACGACGAACGTGATGATGACCGACCACACGTTGTCGTACAGTCCGATCGACCGGAAGATCGTGTACAGCGGGTAGAGCAGCACCTCCTGCGGCAGCATGTTCGCGAGCAGGAACACGAGGATGAGCGGGATCCTGCCGCGCACGCGCCCGATGCCGATCGCGTAGGCGTTGAGCACCGAGACGACGACCGCGAGGACCGCGACCACGCCCGAGATGAAGAAGCTGTTCCAGAGCTTCTCGGGGAAGTTCACGCGCTCCCAGAACGCGGCGATGCCGTCGAGGTAGATCGACGCGGGCAGCTGCAGGGGCCCGCCCGTCGCGTAGTCCTCGGGCGACTTGAACGCGTTGATGAGGATGACGAGGAACGGGAAGACGACGACGATCGCGAGCGCGATGACGCCTGCGAGCACGATCCAGTCGCTGACCGTGCGGCGCTTGCGGTTCCTTCGCTCGGGCGATCCCGTGACGATCGCGGTGGTCGCGCTCATCGTTCCGTCTCCTTCTTCTCGGCGCGGTTCTGCGCCCACACGAACACGACCGACACGATCATGATGACGACGGTCAGGGCCGTCGCGATCGCGGCGCCGTACCCGACCTGCTGGCTCTGGAAGAACTGGCTGTACGAGTAGTAGCTCGGCACGATCGTCGCGAAGTTCGGGCCGCCGCCCGTCAGCGCGTACACAGGCCCGAACACCTTGAGCGCGGCGATCGTGCAGGTGAGCGCGACGACGAACATCTCGGGCCGGATCATGGGCATCGTGATCGCGGCGAAGCGCCGGAACCATCCCGCGCCGTCGATCTCGGCGGCCTCGTACAGCTCGGGGTCGACGCGCTGCAGCGCCGCCATGAAGATCACGACGGGGTAGCCGATCTGGATCCAGACGAGCACGACCATCATGCTGCCGAGCGCCGTGTCGGGCGAGCCCAGCCAGTTGCCCGCGAGCTGACCGAGCCCCACGGCCTCGAGGATCGTGTTGAGCGCGCCGTTCTCGGGCCGCAGGATCCAGCCGATCACGATCGCCGCGATGACCGAGGGCAGGATCTGCGGCAGGTAGTACGTCGCGCGCAGGAACGACGCGAGCCGGCCACCGAACTTGCGCCCGACGACGTCGAAAAGGGCCGCGGCGATGACGAGGCCGAGCGCCGTCGGGGCGATGACCATCGCGAGGATCATCGCGACGCTGTTGCGGAACGACAGCCAGAAGCGCTGATCGCCTGCGAGCGCGATCCAGTTGTCGAGGCCCGTGAAGCGCGGCGCGACGATGCCGCGATAGTCGGTGAAGCTCAGGAAGATGTTCCAGCCGAGCGGCACCAGGATGATGAGCGTCAGGAGCGCGGCGCCGGGCAGGAGATACCACCAGTAGCTACGCCCCGACAGGAACGGCACGAGGGAGCCGTTGCGTGCGGTGCTCATACGCCGCCTCCGTCAGCGCGCGCTCGCGGGAAGCCCCGCGTCGTAGTCGGCGCCAATCTGCTCGTTCATCTCGGCGGGCGAGAGCGAGCCGTTGAGCAGGCCCTGGAGCCCCGCGTTGAGCTCGTCGTAGAAGGTCGGCGTGGGCCAGTCGGGGTAGAACCCGAGGCCGTCGCGCTCGAGGAGCGTGTTGAAGTTCTCGATCAGCTCGACGCTCGAGTCGTTCGAGAGGTCGGCCGCGTCGGCCGCGACGGGCACGCCGCCGTTGTCGCCCATGAGCGCCTGGATCTCGGGCCGCAGCGTGATGTCGATGAACTGCTGCGCCAGCTCGGGGTCTCCAGACGTCGTGGGGATCACCCAAAGGTTGCCGGACGAGCCGGGCGACATCTCGGCGCCCGGGAAGAGGAAGGTCGACCAGTCGTGCTGCGCCTCGTCGAGGAAGCGCCCGTACCACCAGCTGCCCGAGAAGAACATCGGGTACGTGCCATTGATGAAGCCCGTGCCGGCGTCCTCGGCGATGAGGCCCGTCGCATCGGACGACACGTATCCCCTCTCGACCCAGTCGGCGAGCGTCTCGGACGCGTAGGTCGTCTCGGGCCCGCTGAAGTCGACCGGGTTCTCGTAGATCTGGTAGTCGTTCACCCACTGCCGATCGGCCTGCGAGAGCGCGAGCTGATACCAGAGCTGGCCGAGCGGGTACTCCCCCGCCGCCTCGGCGAGCGGCGTGACGCCCTCGTCGACGAACGCCTGCATGACCTGCTCGAGCTCCTCGATCGTCGTCGGGACCTCGAGGCCGTACTGCTCGAACATCTCCTCGTTGTAGTAGAACTGCACGTACTCGCCGTAGGTCGGGATGCCGTACCAGCTGCCCGAGCCCATGACGCCGTTCTCGTCGTAGCGCGCTGTGG
>JAJUIM010000332.1 GCA_029267645.1 Microbacterium sp. | reverse complement strand
CAGGAGGCGCTCGGCATGTCCGAGGCGCCACTTCGCATCGAGTGCTACGACATCTCGCACCTGCAGGGCACCAACGTCGTCGGCTCGATGGTCGTCTTCGAAGACGGGCTGCCGCGCAAGGATCAGTACCGCTCGTTCTCGATCGCCGAGACGACCGACGACACCGACAGCATCTATCAGGTGCTCACGCGCCGGCTCGCCCGCCTCGACGAGCCTGCTGAGGTCGAGCCCGACGCGCTCGAGCTCGCGACGAGCGAGGAGGAGGGCGTCGTGACCGAGAAGACGCGTCGTCGCTTCTCGTACCCGCCGCAGCTGCTCCTCGTCGACGGCGGCCAGCCGCAGGTCAACGCGGCAGCGCGCGCCCTCGCCGAATCGGGTCGCACCGACATCGCGCTCGCGGGCATCGCCAAGCGCCTCGAAGAGCTGTGGCTGCCCGACGACGACTATCCCGTGATCCTGCCGCGCACGTCGGAGGCGCTCTACCTCGTGCAGCGCCTGCGCGACGAGGCGCACCGCTTCGCGATCACGCACCAGCGCAAGCGCCGCAAGCGCGACATCCGCACGATCCTCGCCGAGGTGCCGGGCCTCGGCGACGCGAGGATCCGCGCGCTGCTGCGGCACTTCGGATCCGTCGCCGCGCTCCGGCAGGCCACGGTCGAGCAGATCGAGGAGCTGCCGGGCATCGGCCCCAAGCTCGCGCGCACGATCCACGCGTATCTCGCGCAGGGGTGAGGCGTCTCGCGTCGCCGCGCCCCGAACCGATAGTCTGGCGCACGTGAGCGACGCGACCGACACCCGAGGCGAGGTCCTCATCGTCACCGGCATGTCCGGGGCCGGCCGCTCGACGGCCGCGAACGCGCTCGAGGATCACGGCTGGTACGTCGTCGACAACCTGCCGCCGCAGATGCTCCGGCCGCTGCTCGAGCTGGCGGGGCGCGTCGACGGCCAGCTGCCGCGCGTCGCCGCCGTCGTCGACGTGCGCGGCGGCGAGATGTTCGCCGAGACGGCCCAGATCGTGCACCAGCTGCGCGAGAGCAACAACCTCCGCATCATCTTCCTCGACGCGAGCGACGAGCAGCTCGTGCGCCGCTTCGAGCAGGTGCGTCGACCGCACCCGCTGCAGGCGGGCGGCACGCTCCTCGACGGGATCCGCGAAGAGCGTCGTCAGGTGCAGCGCATCCGCGAGCGCAGCGACGTCACGATCGACACGACGAACCTCAACGTGCACCAGCTCGCGAACCGCATCGCCGACCTGTTCCAGGAGGACGGCGCTCCGCGCCACCGCACGACCATCATGAGCTTCGGCTTCAAGTACGGTCTGCCGGTCGACGCCGACCTCGTCGCCGACATGCGCTTCCTCCCCAACCCGTTCTGGGTCGACGACCTGCGTCCGCTGACGGGGGAGGACCAGGAGGTGAGCGACTACGTGCTGTCGCAGCCGGGCGCGCGAGAGTTCCTCGACGCGTACGCCGAGGCGATCCGCCCCGTCATCGAGGGCTACCAGCGCGAGAACAAGAGCCACTCGACGATCGCCGTCGGGTGCACGGGCGGCAAGCACCGGTCGGTCGCGATGGCGCGCGCCCTCGCCGAGCGCCTGCGCGAGCTGCCAGAGCTGCAGGTGCGCGTGAGCCACCGCGATCTCGGCCGGGAATGAGCCGCCCCGAAGCCCCGCCTGCCCTTCGTTATAACCCCGCCCGCTGAGAGTTCAGCCACGGCCGAGAGCGGCCTCTGACGGTAGGCTGGTGCCCCGCTCCCGTTGGAGCGACACCGCCTTTCGAGTTGAGGAGTTCCGTGGCACTGACCGCCGAAGTGAAGGCCGAGCTGATCGCCGTGCGCGACCCGCGCCCGACCGTTCGAGTCGCCGAGACGACCGCGCTTCTGCGCTTCGCCGGAGGCCTGCACTCCATCGCCGGCCGCGTCGCGGTCGAGGCCGAGGTCGACGACCGCCGCCTCGCGATTCGCACGGCGCGCGACATCGCCGAGATCTACGGCGTGCGCCCCGAGCTCGCGCACATCCAGGCGTCCGGTGCCCGCGAGGGCGAGCGGTTCGCCGTGCGGGTCGTCAAGGGCGGCGAGACGCTCGCGCGTCAGACGGGCCTCCTCGACATGCGCCGCCGCCCCGTGCGCGGGCTGCCGAACCGTCTGACGACGGGCAACCAGGACGACCTCGCGGCCGTGTGGCGGGGCGCGTTCCTCGCGGCAGGATCCGTGTCCGAGCCCGGACGCTCGGCCTCACTCGACGTCGCCTGCCCCTCGGGCGAGGCGGGCATGGCGCTCGTCGGCGCCGCGCAGCGCATCGGCATCGCCGCGAAGCAGCGCGAGGTGCGCGGCGTCCCGCGCGTCGTGATCCGCGACGCGGAGGCGATCCGCGGCATGCTGCTCGCGATGGGCGCGAAGAACGCCGCCGTGAGCTGGGACGAGATGCGCCAGCGCCGCGAGGTGCGCGCGGGCGTGAACCGACTCGTGAACTTCGACGACGCGAACCTGCGCCGCTCCGCGCAGGCCGCAGTCGCGGCGTGCGCCCGCGTCGAGCGCGCGCT
>JAJUIM010000253.1 GCA_029267645.1 Microbacterium sp. | reverse complement strand
CCCTCGCCGCCGACCGCGACGATGCGCCCCGCCGCGAACGCGACGGCCGCGACGATCACGAGGACGACGAGCAGCACCCAGCGCGGGACGGATCCGCGCGAGGCGCCCGACGGCTCGGCGTCCGTCACTTCTTACCCGGGCCGTCGATCGCGTTCGTGCACAGCGCGCCAGGCTCGGGAACGCTGTCGCTGCGCCAGTACTCCTCGTAGAACTCGCGGATGCGCGGGTCGTCGGCCGAGTCGACCTTCAGCTGCGCATTCCAGGCGCTCACGGCGATCGGGGTGTCCATGTCGGGGTACGGCGAGAGGATGCCGTAGGTCGACGGCGTGTACGACTCGAGCGTCGCGACGTCGTCCTCCGACACCTGCGCGGGGTCGTACGTGATCCACACGGCGCCGTGCTCGAGCGAGTGCACCGCGTTCTCGTTCGCCTGCGGCTCGGTGTACACGCCGCAGTTCAGCCACGCGACGTTGTGGGGGCCGCCCGCCGGCGGATCCTGCGGGTAGTCGACCGTGCCCTCGACGTGCTCGGTGCCGTTGTCGAAGGTCTCGACGCCCTCGATCTCGACGCCCGTGCCGCCCGCCTCGTACGAGTTGAGGGGCTCGGGTCGCGTCACCCAGACGGTCACGACGGCCGCGATCACGGCGACGACCGCGATGGATCCGCCGATCCACGCGAACTTCTTCGTTCGGGCGCGCTTCGCGGCCTGGCGCTGCGCCGCCTCGCGCTGCTCGCGCTTCGCGCGGGCGCGCTCCTCGGCCTCCTGTCGGGCTCGCTCTGCCTGCTTCGCGGGGTTGCCGACGTTCTTGCGCTTGGCCATCTCACTCCTGGTCGTCATGACGGGCGACGGTGCCGCAAGTCTATGCACCCGCATCAGGAGAAAGCCCGGGTGGACGCCGACAAGGCGCCCACCCGGGCCTGAGGCGATCTCAGCCCTTCACGGAGCCCGCCAGGAGGCCTCGGACGAAGAACCGCTGCAGCGCGAAGAACACGACGAGCGGCAGCAGGATCGACACGAACGCGCCCGCCGTCAGCAGGTGCCAGTCCTGCCCTCGGTCGCCCGTCATTGCGGCGAGCGCCGCCGTGAGCGGCTGCACCGTGCGCGATCCGCCCGAGAACGTGAGGCCGACGAGCAGGTCGTTCCAGACCCAGAGGAACTGGAAGATCGCGTAGCTCGCGATCGCGGGCAGCATGAGCGGCAGCATGACGCGCAAGAACACCGTGACGTGCCCGGCTCCGTCGATGCGCGCCGCCTCGATGAGATCGCGCGGCACCTCCGACATGAAGTTGTGCAGGAGGAAGATCGCGAGCGGCAGCCCGAAGATCGTGTGCGCGACCCACAGCGGCAGGAACGGGAAGGTGTCGGTCACCTCGGTGCCCGAGAAGATGCGCAGCAGCGGGATCAGGGCCATCTGCAGCGGCACGATCTGGAGCGTGAAGACCGCGACGAACACGACGTCGCGCCCCTTCCACTCGAGCACCGAGAACGCATACGACGCCATGATCGCGAGGATCAGCGGCGCGAGCGTCGCAGGCACGGCGATCACGATCGAGTTCTGGAAGTACACGGCGAGGTTCGTCGACGTGGATCCGCCGAGCACCTCCGCGTAGTTCTCGAGTGTGAACTGGGGGTTCGACAGGATCGTCCACCACCCGGATCCCTTGATCTCGGCCTCCGGGCGGAAGGACGAGACGAAGAGCCCGAAGGTCGGTATCGTCCACAGCACCGCGATGACGAGCGCGACGGCGCTGCCGATGCGGTTCGTCACGGCGCGCTTGAGCGTCGAGGCGCCGCTCGGGCGCTTCGTCGGGTTGACGGCTGTCAGGGCCTGCGTCGTCATCCTCGCACCGCCTTGTTCTTGTTCATCTGCCGCACGTTGTAGATGACGAGCGGGATCACGAGCACGAAAATCACGACGGCCATGGCCGATCCGATGCCGTTGTCGCCGAACGTGAACGACCAGTCGTACATCTCGTTCGCGAGCACCTGGGTGTTGAACTCGGCGCCCGTCATGGTCTGCGTGATGTCGAAGACCTTGAGCGTCGCGATGCAGATCGTGGTCAGCACGACGACGAGCGAGGGGCGGATGCTCGGCACCGTCACGCGGGCGAACAGCTGCCACGCATTCGCGCCGTCGAGGCGGGCCGCCTCGATGATGTCGTTCGGCACGGCCTTGATCGCCGCCGAGAGCACGACCATCGCGAAGCCCGCCTCGATCCACACCATGACCGCGATGAGGAACAGCGTGTTCCACGGCGAATCCTGCAGGAACCGCAGCGGCTCGAGCCCGATCCACGTGAGCACGGCGTTCAAGAGGCCGATCTGCTCCTGCGCGGACCCGCGGTACTCATAGACGAACTTCCAGATGATGCCCGCGCCGACGAACGAGATCGCCATCGGCAGGAACAGCAGCGACTTCGCGACCTTCTCGAACCGCGAGTTGTCGATGAGCACGGCGTAGACGAGGCCGATGAGGGTGGATCCGATCGGCACGAGCACGACCCACAGCAGCGTGTTGCCGAGCGCCGTCAGGCCGCCCTCGAACAGATACGCGTAGTTCGAGAACCCGACGAACGACTCGCTGCGCGCGTCCATGACCGACATCCACAGCGTGCGGATCGCGGGATAGATGAGCCCGACCGCGAGCAGCAGGAGCGCGGGGCCGCCGAAGACGAGCGTCATGACGACCGTCTGGCCGCGCCCCTTCATGCGGTCGGCGAAGCGCGCGACGAGCAGCAGGATCGCGAGGACGGCGAGGAATGCGATGACGGCGAGCACCAGCTGGCCGTTCTTCGAGAAGAGCAGGAATCCCATGTGACACCTCCTGGTGAAGCGTCATCGGGCCGGGGCGCGTCGCCGCGCCCCGGCCCGATGCGCGGATCACGGCCAGCTGTTCTCGACGGTCGTGAGCGCCTCTTCCGCGTCGGATCCGCCGTCGATCCAGTCGGTCAGCGCCGACCAGAACGTGCCGGCGCCGACCTCGGACGGCATCATGTCGGATCCGTCGAAGCGGGCGACCGCGCCCTCGTCCTGCATGAGCTCGAGCGTCAGGCGCAGCACGTCGGACGACGCGTTCTCGGGATCCACGCCCTGGTTCGGGCTCACGACGCCGCCGATCGAGACGCGCGTGTTCGCCCACTCGGGCGACGCGAGGTACGCCTGCACGGCCTGCGTGGCCTCGTTGTCGTCGAACGCCGCGACGTAGTCGCCGGCGACGAGCAGCGGCTGGTCCTCTGCCGTGTCGGCCGGCAGGTAGAAGGCGAAGATGTCGCCGTCGGG
>JAJUIM010000356.1 GCA_029267645.1 Microbacterium sp. | reverse complement strand
GCGAGGAGGTCGGCGCGCCACGGGTGGTCGTTCATGTCCTTGATCAGGGCGTACTCGATCGACACGCGGCGGCCGGTCTTGTCGAAGTACGCGCGCGCCGCGTCGAGCACCTCGTCGACCTTCCAGCGCGAGTTGACGGGGATCATCTCGTCGCGCAGCTCGTCGTCGGGCGCGTGCAGCGAGAGGGCGAACGTGACAGGGATGTCCTCGTCGGTCAGCTTGCGGATCGCGGGCGCGAGGCCCACGGTCGAGACCGTGATGCCGCGGGCGCTCATGCCGAGCCCCTGCTGCTTGTCGATCATGGTGCGCACGGCCTGCATGACGCGCTTGTAGTTGGCGAGGGGCTCACCCATGCCCATGAAGACGATGTTGCTCACGCGCTCGGCGCTGTTGTCGCCGTCGCGCTTGCCGCCGAGCTCACCGTTCGCGATGACCTCGTTCGCGCGCACGACCTGGTCGACGATCTCGGCCGCCGACATGTTGCGGGTCAGGCCGTTCTGACCCGTCGCGCAGAACGGGCAGTTCATGCCGCAGCCGGCCTGCGAGCTCACGCACAGCGTGATGCGACCGGGGTAGCGCATGAGCACCGACTCGACGAGCGCGCCGTCGTGCAGCTTCCAGAGGAACTTGATCGTGTCGCCGCCATCGGTCTGCAGGCGGCGGACCTCGGTGAGCAGGTTCGGCAGCATGCTCGCCACGAGCTCCTCGCGGCCGTCCTTCGGCAGGTCGGTCATGCGCTCGGGATCGCGCGTGTAGTGCTCGAAGTAGTGCTTCGCGAGCTGCTTGGCGCGGAAGCCGGGCAGCCCCAGCTCCTTCGCCTTCGCGACCCGCTCCTCGGGCGTCAGGTCGGCCAGATGCTGCGGCGGCTTCGTGACACGCCGCGGCGCTGCGAACTGCAGCAGCGGGCGCCCCTCGGCGTCCTTGCGCTGCTGCCAGCCCTCGGCCTTGGGCTTGACCTGGCGAATTCCCGTCGTCGACATGCTTCCACGGTACGGCCCCCGCCCCGGTTTCCGCTGGGGAGCAGCCGCTGTGCACCTGGAGACGGCCCGCGCTTATGGATATCCTGAGAACGCTCGGACGGGTTGACGGGGGTACCGATCGGGCGCCTCACTCGTGAGAACATCCGGATCCCCGCATGCTCGGGAGAATCCGATGACCATCAACCGCACTGTTCGCACCCTCGCCGCCGTCGGCGTGCTCGCCCTCGTGCCCGCCGGCCTCGCCGCCTGCTCGGGCGGCCAGTCGGTCGAGGAGGCGTGCTCCGTCGCGCAGGACAACATGACCGAGGCCATGGGCGACATGAGCGAGCTCTCGTCGATGATGTCCTCGCAGGACGTCGACGGCATCACGTCGCTGCTCGGCGACATCAACGACGCGCTCGACAAGTCGGCCGACGAGATCACCAACGAGGAGGTCAGCGCGGCCTTCGAGAAGTTCCACACCGAGTACAGCTCGCTCACGACCGCGATCACCGAGGCCGCCGAGGACCCGATGAACGCCGACGTCGAGTCGCTCACGAACGCCCAGTCGAGCATCACCGAGGCGAGCGCCGACCTCACCGAGCTCTGCGGCTGACCCACACGCACTGACGGAGGCGCTGCCCCGGGATTTGTCTCCCGCGGACAACGCCTCCGTCGCGTGTCGGGGGTCTGCGGCATGCTGTTCGCCATGCAGATCGACCTCGGCATCCGCGATGCCGCCCCCGCCGCCGTCACCGAGACCGCCCGCAGGGCAGAGCGCGAGGGGTTCGACGGCGTACAGATCCCCGAGCTCGCGCACGATCCCCTCATCGCCTCCGCGCTCGCGGCGTCCGCGACGACGCGGATCCACACCGCCACCTCGATCGCGGTCGCCTTCGCGCGCACGCCCATGACGATCGCGCAGGCCGCCAACGACGTGCACCTCGCGGCGGGCGGGCGCTTCTCGCTCGGGCTCGGTTCGCAGGTGAAGCCGCACATCGAGAAGCGCTTCTCGATGCCGTGGTCGGCGCCCGCGCCACGCATGCGCGAGTTCATCGGGGCCGTGCGCGCCATCTGGCACTCGTGGGCCACGGGCGAGAAGCTCAACGTGCGCGGCGAGCACTACCAGCACACGCTCATGACGCCCATGTTCTCGCCGGGCGAGAACCCCTTCGGCACGCCCGACATCTGGCTCGCGGGCGTCGGCCCCGCCATGACGAAGCTCGCGGGCGAGGCCGCCGAGGGCTTCATCGCGCACGCCTTCACGACGCCCGAGTACCTCGCCGAGGTCAGCCTGCCGGCCCTCGCGGCAGGGCGAGGCGTCTCGGGCCGCGAGCGCACCGACGTGATCCTCACCCCCTTCGTCGTCACGGGCGACGACGCGTCGGCGCGCGCCCGCGCCGAGCAGGC
>JAJUIM010000242.1 GCA_029267645.1 Microbacterium sp. | reverse complement strand
GGCCGCCTGTGGACGCGCTGACCCCGCCTGACACGCTCCCGACTTTCGGAGGTAGTCGCCCGGCTCGCACGCGACGTACGGTCGTAGCCAGGGCGCACCGCCGCGCGCGGATCGGCCCTGCATCCGTTCGTCGCAAAGGAGCGCACAATGAACCAGCAGATCGACCATCTCCTGAACGAAGACCGCCGATTCGCCCCCTCCTCCCAGTTCTCGCAGGACGCCGTCGCCGGCCCCGAGCTGTACGACGAGGCGCAAGCCGACCGGCTCGAGTTCTGGGCGAAGCAGTCACGCGATCTGCTGCACTGGCACACGCCCTTCACGAACGTGCTCGACTGGACGAGCCCGCCGTTCGCGAAGTGGTTCGACGACGGCGAGCTCAACGTCGCGTACAACTGCCTCGACCGGCACGTCGAGGCCGGCCTCGGCGACCGCGTGGCCCTGCACTTCGAGGGCGAGCCGGGCGACACCCGCACGATCACGTACGCCGAGCTCACCGACGAGGTCAAGCGCCTCGCGAACGTGCTCGAGGGCTTCGGCGTCGGCCGCGGCGACCGCGTCGCGATCTACCTGCCGATGATCCCCGAGGCCATCGCGTCGCTCCTCGCGGTCGCGCGCCTCGGCGCCGTGCACTCTGTCGTCTTCGGCGGCTTCAGCGCCGACAGCCTGCGCTCGCGCATCGACGACGCGGGCGCCAAGGTCGTCATCACGGCCGACGGCGGCTACCGCAAGGGCAAGGCTTCGGCGCTCAAGGTCAACGTCGACCAGGCGCTCGCCGACCGCGGCGACGGCGAGCAGCTCACGGTCGAGAAGGTGCTCGTCGTGCGCCGCACCGAGCAGGAGGTCGACTGGGACGGCGAGCGCGACGTGTGGTGGCACGACGTCGTGCCGCAGGCGAGCGGCGAGCACGAGGCGCAGGCCTTCCCGTCCGAGAACCCGCTGTTCATCCTCTATACCTCGGGCACGACGGGGAAGCCGAAGGGCATCCTGCACACGTCGGGCGGCTACCTCACGCAGGCCGCCTACACGCACCGCAACGTCTTCGACCTGCACCCCGAGACCGACGTGTACTGGTGCACGGCCGACATCGGGTGGGTCACGGGCCACACCTACGCCACGTACGGGCCGCTGGCCAACGGCGCGACGCAGGTGCTGTACGAGGGCACGCCCGAGTTCCCCGAGCCGGGCCGGTGGTGGGACATCATCGAGAAGTACGGCGTGACGATCTTCTATACGGCCCCCACAGCCGTGCGCAGCTTCATGAAGCAGGGCCGCGACATCCCGCTGCAGCGCGATCTGTCGTCGCTGCGCCTGCTCGGCTCGGTCGGCGAGCCGATCAACCCCGAGGCGTGGATGTGGTTCCGCGAGGTCATCGGATCCGGCATCACCCCCATCGTCGACACGTGGTGGCAGACCGAGACGGGCGCCATCATGATCTCGGCGCTACCGGGCGTAACCGAGACGAAGCCCGGATCCGCCCAGGTGCCGCTGCCCGGCATCTCGATCGACGTCGTCGATGAGAAGGGCGAGCCTGTCGGCAACGACGCGGGCGGCATGCTCGTCGTGACCGAGCCGTGGCCGAGCATGCTGCGCGGCATCTGGGGCGACCCCGACCGCTTCGTCGAGACCTACTGGAAGATGTTCGCCGACAAGGGGTTCTACTTCGCGGGCGACGGCGCGCGCCGCGACGAGGACGGCGACATCTGGCTGCTCGGCCGCGTCGACGACGTCATGAACGTCTCGGGGCACCGCCTCTCGACCGCCGAGATCGAGTCGGCGCTCGTGGCGCACGAGGCGACGGCCGAGGCCGCCGTCGTCGGCGCGAACGACGAGACGACGGGCCAGGCGGTCGTGGCCTTCGTGATCTTGAAGGAGAGCTTCCTCAAGACGCACACCGCCGAGGGGCTCGCCGAGGCGCTGCGCCAGTGGGTCGGCACGCAGATCGGCCCGATCGCTCGCCCGCGCGACGTCTACATCGTCGGCGAGCTGCCGAAGACGCGCTCGGGCAAGATCATGCGCCGCCTGCTGCGCGACGTCGCGGAGGGCCGCGAGGTCGGCGACACGCAGACCCTCGCCGATACGGCCGTCATGAGCGTCATCACCAAGCAGGTGCGCTGACCGACCACACAGACGACGCCGCCCCGTTCCCGGATCCGGGAGCGGGGCGGCGCGCTTTCTGTGGGGTCAGGCGATCGTGAAGGCGACCTCGACCTCGACCGGCGCGTCGAGCGGCAGGGCCGCGACGCCGACGGCCGAGCGGCTGTGCGCGCCCGCGTCGCCGAAGATCTCGCCGAGCACCGCGCTCGCGCCGTTGATGACGCCCGGCTGGCCGGTGAACGACGGATCCGAGGCGACGAAGCCCGTGACCTTGAAGACGCCGGTCAGGCGGTCGACGCCGCCGACCGCTGCGGCCGCCGCGGCGAGCGCGTTGAGCGCCGCCGTGCGCGCGTACTCCTGGGCATCGGCGGCCGGCACGAGGCCGTGTCCGTCGCCGACCTTGCCCGTCGCGGGCAGCTCGCCCGAGACGAACGGCAGCTGGCCCGACGTCCACACGAGGTCGCCGTGGACCTTGGCGGGGATGTAGGCGGCGACGGGAGCGGCGACCTCCGGAAGCTCGATGCCGAGGTCGGCGAGCCGCTGCGCGACGCTCACTGCTCGCCCTCGAACTGCTTCGCGGCCTCGGCCGCGTACGCGAGGCCCGCGTTCTGGTCGCCCGCGCCGACGGGGCGCTTCAGGTAGGCCACGAGCCCGCCGTCAGCGTTGGGAACGATCTGCACGAGCTCCCAGCCCTGTTTGCCCCAGTTGTTGAGGATGGCGGCCGTGTTGTGGATCATCAGCGGAGTGGTGAGGTACTCCCAGGTGGTCACGAGATCTCCCGTCGGTGAGGGCCTGATGCGACTGTGGATCGAGTTGAAGAACGGTGTGCGCGTGCGGCGTATCCAGCCTTCTCCCCTACCATCAACCCTATGCCTCATGCGAAAAGGACGGCCAGCGGTGTGCTCGGCGGCGTGCTCGGGCTCGTCGGACTCAGTGCCATCGCCGGCATCCTCGTCACCGCGACCGTGACCCCGGCCATCGCCGTCTCGGGCTACGCCGCCTCGAGCGCGATCTCGCTGTTCGACAGCCTGCCCGGCGCCCTGCAGGTCGACCGCCCCATGGAGCCGACGACGATCTACGCGAAGACCACGGGCGACAGCGACGAGGAGTACTACGAGCTCGCGTCGTTCTACGACCAGAACCGCGAGCCTGTCGAGTACGACGAGGTGTCGCAGACCGTGTACGACGCCGTCCTCTCGAGTGAGGACCCCCGGTACTACGAGCACGGCGGCGTCGACCTCATCGGCACGACCCGCGCGCTGCTCAGCAACGCCGTCTCCGACCAGACGCAGGGCGGTTCGTCGATCAGCCAGCAGTATGTCAAGAACGTGCAGGTGCAGGCGTGCGAGCGCCAGGCG
>JAJUIM010000292.1 GCA_029267645.1 Microbacterium sp. | reverse complement strand
CCTCGATCGTCGTCGGGACCTCGAGGCCGTACTGCTCGAACATCTCCTCGTTGTAGTAGAACTGCACGTACTCGCCGTAGGTCGGGATGCCGTACCAGCTGCCCGAGCCCATGACGCCGTTCTCGTCGTAGCGCGCTGTGGTCTGCAGCGACGGCGCGAGTGTGTCGTCCCACCCGTACTCCTCGACCGCGTCGTCGAGCGGCTGCAGCAGCCCCTGGCTCGCGAGCAGGCCAGCCGTCGCGTTGCCCTTGTTGTACTCAAGGAGGTCGGGGGCCTCGTCCGAGTTCAGCACCTGGCTCGCGGTCTGCCGGATCTGCTCGAAGCTGCGCTCCTCGAACTCGACGGTCGCTCCCGTCTCCTCCTCGAAGACCTCGATCGCGCGGTTCCACGCGATGCCCATCGCGGAGTTCTCGCCCTCGTAGTGCCAGAGCGTCAGCGTGCCGTCGGATTCCTCGGCCTGCGGGCCGCAGCCGGCCAGGGCCGCGACGCCCAGGATCGCGATTCCCGCCGTGGCGAGCGTCCTTCTCGTGTTCATGATCTACCTCCTTGTAGTCGGGGCTGCTGCCCCTCGGGTGCGGCGTCTGCCGCGAACAAATAATCGAAGCGCTTCGACAATGGGCGTGCGAGGGCGGATCCTCGTCACGAGACGGGCGCGATCGACCCCCTGTCGACGAAGTCGGGGTCGAGCAGGCGCGTGGCGGTCTCGCCCCGCCCCTCGCGCTGGTCGAGCGCCGCCTCCACGGCGATGCGGCACATGCGCTCGATCGGCAGCGTGACGCCGCTCAGCGGAATCTCGAGCCGGTCGGGCTCGTAGCTCGCCGCGGCGGCGAGCAGTGAGACGTCCTGCGGCACGCGAACGCCCCGCTCGCGAAGGCGTCGCTCGGCCTCCTCGACGACGGGCTCGTTGCAGTGGAACACGATCGCCGTCGGCGGCTCGTCGACGTCGAGCAGCGCGTCGACGGCGCGAGCCCCGGATCCCCGGGACAGCTCCGCCCACTCGCGCACGAGGCGCACGCCGCGCTCCGCGGCCGCACGCTCGAGGCCGTCGTCGAAGCGGGCGATGAAGCCCTGCCTGCGGTCGACGTAGCCGCGCGGGTGCCCGATCATGCCGACCGTGCGATGCCCCTGGGCGGCGACCCGCTCGAGCGCGTCGCGCGCCGTCCCGCGGAAGTCGAGGTCGACGCACGCGACGCCGTCGGCGTCGTCGGGGACGCCGATGAAGGCCACTGCGATGCCGAGCGAACGCACGAGCGGCACGCGATCGTCCCGCTGCGAGACGCCCATCGCGACGACGCCGTCGACGAGCGACGTGCCAGCGACGCGGCGGATCCCCGTCACCTCGTCGTCGCGCGCGAGGAGCAGCACGTCGTACTCGCGCTCGCGCGCGGCCTCGACGACGGCCGTCACGAACCGCATGTGGGTCGGGAAGTGTCCGTCTGCGTGCAGCGGCGCACTGAGGGCGAGGATGTTCGTCTGCGCCCCCGCAAGTATGCGCGCAGCCGCGTGCGGCGTGTAGCCGAGATCACGGATCGCCCTGTCGATGCGCTCGCGGGTCGTGGCCGAGATCGATCGCTTGCCCGACAGCGCGTACGACACGGTGCTGATCGACACGCCGGCCGCCTTGGCGACCTCGTTGATCGTGACCACGCCGTCTCCCTGTTCTGCGTTCGATGCGAAGCGCTTCGACTGACGGCGATGACTCTACGCACACGCGGCGGTTCGGCGCAAGCCCCACCCGTCGCGCCCACCCCGTTGTGCGCGCCACTTCCACCTGATACGTTCTCACCAACAACATTTCTCCGACGACGCAGAAAGGCGCGCCATGTCGCTCACCCCCACCAAGGCAGACAAGTTCTCCTTCGGCCTCTGGACCATCGGCTACAACGGCACCGACCCGTTCGGCGGCCCGACCCGTCCGGCGCTCGACGTCGTGCACGCGGTCGAGAAGCTCGCAGAGCTCGGCGCCTACGGCCTCACCTTCCACGACGACGACCTCTTCGCCTTCGGCTCGACCGACGCCGAGCGCCAGCGACAGATCGACCGTCTGAAGGGCGCGCTCGCAGACACGGGCGTCGTCGTGCCGATGGTCACGACCAACCTCTTCAGCGCGCCCGTCTTCAAGGACGGCGGCTTCACCTCGAACGACCGCCAGGTACGCCGCTTCGCGCTGCGCAAGGTGATCCGCAACATCGACCTCGCCGCCGAGCTCGGCGCCAAGACCTTCGTCATGTGGGGCGGCCGCGAGGGCGCCGAGTACGACTCGGCGAAGGACATCCAGGCCGCGCTCTCGCGCTACCGCGAGGCCGTCAACCTGCTCGGCGACTACGTCACCGACAAGGGCTACGACATCCGCTTCGCGATCGAGCCGAAGCCCAACGAGCCGCGCGGCGACATCCTGCTGCCGACGCTCGGCCACGCCCTCGCGTTCATCGGCTCGCTCGAGCGCCCCGAGCTCGTGGGCCTCAACCCCGAGACGGGCCACGAGCAGATGGCGGGCCTGAACTTCACGGCGGGCATCGCGCAGGCGCTCTACCACGGCAAGCTCTTCCACATCGACCTCAACGGCCAGCGCGGCATCAAGTACGACCAGGACCTCGTGTTCGGCCACGGCGATCTGCACAATGCGTTCTCGCTCGTCGACCTGCTCGAGCACGGCGCGCCGGGCGGCGGGCAGGCCTACGACGGCCCCCGCCACTTCGACTACAAGCCGAGCCGCACGGAGGACGAGCAGGGCGTGTGGGAGTCGGCCGCGGCCAACATGCGCACCTATCTCCTGCTGAAGGAGCGCGCCGCCGCGTTCCGCGCCGACCCCGAGGTGCAGGAGGCACTCGCCGCCGCCAAGGTCGCCGAGCTGTCGACGCCGACCCTCGGCGACGGCGAGAGCTACGACGACCT
>JAJUIM010000279.1 GCA_029267645.1 Microbacterium sp. | reverse complement strand
GGAGCACCCGCCCCGCCGAACGCAGCGGGACCGTGACGCGCACGCCGGGCCGGCACTCCTCCGCGAGCCGCTGCGGGATCGCGTAGTCGAAGAGCCGGTCGAGCTGCGGCAGCGGCGAGTCGACCACGACGCGCGCGATCGGCCGCGCGCCGCGCGGCGTGAGGTGGGACGGGTGCTCCACGGGGCTCAGAGCCCCGCGGCGGCTCGCAGCTGCTCGACGCGGTCGGTGCGCTCCCACGTGAACTCGGGCAGCTCGCGGCCGAAGTGGCCGTACGCGGCGGTCCTCGCGTAGATCGGGCGCAGCAGATCGAGGTCGCGGATGATGGCCGCGGGGCGCAGGTCGAACACCGCGTCGATCGCGGCGACGATCGCCTCGTCGGCGACATGCCCCGTGCCGAACGTCTCGACATAGAGGCCGACGGGCGCCGCCGTGCCGATCGCGTAGGCGACCTGCACCTCGAGCCGGTCGGCGAGGCCCGCCGCGACGGCGTTCTTCGCGACCCACCGCAGCGCGTATGCCGCGGAGCGGTCGACCTTCGAGGGATCCTTGCCGCTGAACGCGCCGCCGCCGTGGCGGGCCGCGCCGCCGTAGGTGTCGATGATGATCTTGCGCCCCGTGAGGCCCGCGTCGGCCTTCGGCCCGCCGAGCTCGAAGCTGCCCGACGGGTTGATCTTGAGCTCGACGTTCGAGGCGTCGAGGCCCGATTCCTCGAGCACGGGCCGGATCACGAGCCGCTCGACCGCCTCTGCCAGGTCGGCCTGCGAGATGTTGGGGCTGTGCTGCGTCGAGAGCACGACGGTCTCGACCGTGCGCGGCGTGTGCCCCTCGTAGCCGAGCGTGACCTGGGTCTTGCCGTCGGGCCGGAGGAAGGCGAGCTCGCCCGAGCGGCGCACCTTCGTGAGCCGCTCGGCCATGCGGTGCGCGATCCAGATCGCGGTCGGCATGTACGTCGGCGTCTCGTTCGTCGCGTAGCCGAACATGATGCCCTGGTCGCCCGCGCCCTGCTGGTCGAGCGCGTCGTCGTCGTCGCCCGAGCGGTGCTCGAGGCTCGTCGACACGCCGTCGCCGATCTCGCGCGACTGCTCGCCGACCGAGACCGTGACGCCGCACGAGTCGGCGTCGAAGCCCATGTCGCTCGAGGTGTAGCCGATGCGGCGGATCACGTCGCGGACGATCGTCGAGATGTCGGCGTACCCCTCGGTGCGGATCTCGCCGGCGACGTGCACGAGGCCCGTCGTCACGAGCGTCTCGACGGCGACGCGGGCCGTCGGATCCTGCACGAGGAGCGCGTCGAGCACGCTGTCGGAGATCTGGTCGCAGATCTTGTCGGGGTGCCCCTCGGTGACCGACTCCGAGGTGAACAGGCGCAGCGCCATGGGCGATCCTTCTGTGTCAGATGAACGGGTGCCAGACCAGTATGGCGAGGACCCCCGACACACGAATGCCGGGGGTCCTCTGAGTCGTCAGGAGACGCTCACTCCCCGACGTGGCGGAGGCGGAGCTTGTCCTGGTGGATCTCGCGCAGCGCGATCGAGAGCGGCTTGTCTTCGACCGCCGAGTCGACCAGCGGACCGACGTTGTCGAAGAGCGAGCCCTCCTGCAGGTCGGTGTAGTAGTCGTTGATCTGACGCGCGCGCTTGGCGCTGTAGATCACGAGCTGGTACTTCGAGTCGACGCGCTCCAGCAGCTCGTCGATCGGTGGGTCGATGATGCCCTTGTTCTCCGTGGCCATGCCTGTCTCCTCCTGAATGAGCGCGCGAGGAACCCTCAGCGCGCGGACGCCTGCATCAAGTCTACGACCTGTCGAGCCGCCTCGGCGACGTCCTCGTTCACGACGCGGAAGTCGAACTCGCCCTGCGCCGCGAGCTCGGCGCGCGCCGTGCGCAGCCTGCGGGCCTGCTCTTCTGCATCCTCGGTGCCGCGGCCGACGAGGCGGTCGACGAGCTCGTCCCAGCTGGGGGGCAGCAGGAACACGAGGTTCGCGCGCGGCTCGGAGGCGCGCACCTGGAATGCGCCCTGGATGTCGATCTCGAGCAGCACGGGGCGACCCTCCGCGACGGCGCGGTCGATCGGGCCGCGCGGCGTGCCGTACCGGTGGCGCCCGTGCACGGTCGCCCACTCGAGCAGCTCGCCGTCCGCGACCATGCGGTCGAACTCCGCGTCGTCGACGAAAAAGTAGTGGCGCCCCTCCTCCTCGCCCGGGCGCGGCGCGCGGGTCGTCGCCGACACCGAGAGCATCACCTCGGGGTTGTGCTCGCGGATGTACGCCGCGACCGTGCCCTTGCCGACCGCCGTCGGCCCCGCGAGGACCACGAGGCTGCTGCGGCCGGGGCGCGGCGCGGGCTCGGGAAACCGCGCGTCGAGCCACGCCTCGAGCGCGGCGCGCTGGCGCGCGCCGAGGCCGCCGAGGCGCTTGACGGGCGCGATCTGCAGCTCCTCGAGGATGCGGTCGCGCTTGCCCTGCCCGATCGCGGGAAGCGAGGTGAGGAACTCCGGAACGCGCAGCGTGCCGGATGCGGACGAGGCGTCGGCGGCGGCGCGCCGAAGCACCTCCTGGGGGGTCACGACCCGCGTCGCGAGATCCTTCTTGATGCTTGCTCGCGCTCGTCGTGCGGCGACGGCTTTGCGCGAAGCGGCGATTCGATCGACCTCGGGCGGGCGGACGGTTTCAGTCATTTCGGATTCTGCTCCTGGACTTGACTCCCCCGACGTCCCCAGGCCGCTCTCGCGGCCCGAGCGTGTTCTTCGATCACGGAATCGATCATCTCTGATCCAGCCGAGAGAACGCTTCGGCTCTCCGTCATGATCACAGTCTCTGACACGGACCCGAAGATCCGCTCGACGTCCTCGAGCGCGGCACCCTGGTGGCCGAACCCGGGCGCGAGGATCGGCGCCGGCGGCGCAAACGGGGCGATCCCCGATGCGCGCCAGTCGACCGTCGCACCGACGACGAAGCCCGCACTGCCCCACTCGTCGGGGGCCGTGTGCGCGGCGTTCACGGCCGAGACCTCGTCGATCACGCGCTGCGACACCGTGCGCCCCGCCTCGTCGACCGAGCGCTGCAGGCCCGTCGCCTCGGGGTTC
>JAJUIM010000442.1 GCA_029267645.1 Microbacterium sp. | reverse complement strand
TCGGGTAATCCACGGCCTGTAGCTCCTCGGTTCGGGTCAGCGCTGGCCGGCGACCGTGAAGCGCTCGAGCACGCCCTGGGCGACGAGATCGCGGATGCCGACGAAGTCATCTGCGAGCGTCATCCGCAGCCCGCCGCCGGCTGTCCCGTCTCACGAAACCTGGCGAGGTCTCACGAAAGTTGGCGAGAGTCTCACGAAACCTGGCGAGGTCTCACGAAAGTTGGCGAGAGTCGGCGTGCCGTCCCCTGGAGCGGCAGAGCAGGGCTACTGTCTCGGTCAAGTTCAGGCCCGCTTGGAGGGGCGTCATGGATCTCGCTCAGGGGTGGATCTCACCGACCACGGAGGTCGACCGGGGGCCCGTGCGCGTCGAGTTCCGCGCTGAAGGGGTGCGACACGAACTGGACGGATGCGACGTCGGCGACGTCGCGTTTGAGATGTGCGACCCAGTTCGCGAGTTCCCTGGATGGCCAGGGAAGCGCAACTACGACGGCCACTTCTGGATGTCGCGTTCGGGGCGGTCGGTGCCATTCGAGTCGTTGGTTGAGCGGTGCTGTTTGATCGAGCTCGACCGTATGTCGGATGTGGTCGGGGTGGCGAGCCAACCCATGTGGATCCGCTGGGGCGGAGGTGCGGCGATGCGCCATGCCCCCGACTACTTCGTGCGGTTGGCGGACGGACGCGCGGTAGTCGTAGATGTGCGTCCAGCGGAACGGATCGATGAGGCGGCACGTACCCGATTCGACCGCACGGCAAGGCTCTGTGCAGCTCTTGGCTGGGACTTCGTCGTCTTCGACGGGATCTCATCAACTCGTGAGGCGAACTTGCGGTTTCTCATGAGGTATCGCGACGCCCGTTGGGACTCAACCGACGCCCGGATGCCGGAACAGCAACCCGGAACCATCGCGGGTGTCGCTCGACATCTGGGCGGGGACGTAATTGGCCTCGCGAGGTGCTATCAGCTGCTCTGGCGGGGGATCCTCGTGGCGGACTTTGAGCGGCCCCTCACTTTGACGACGCCGGTGAAGTTCAAGGAGGACTGATGAAGCCCGCGGCCGGAGATCACGTGATTTGGAAGGACGAGCGCTTTCAGGTGGTCGTTGTCCGGCCGCTCGCGGTCGCCCTACGCGGCCGTGATGACGTCATCGTCGAAGTTGAGATCGACGAGTTTCAGAGGTACGCGGAACATGACGCGGGGCCGCGTGTGTCGGCCGCGCAGCTAGGACGTGTTGCTAAATCCATTGCAGAGCGGCGGAGAGGCAGATCCCTGCCGCGTATGACCGGGCGGTCTTGTCGTAGCGGGAAGCGAGTCCGCGCCACTGCTTCACGAAGTTGAAGCACCGCTCGACGACGTTGCGGCCCTTGTAGCGCTCCCGTTGCTCATCGCCGAAGTCGATCGGACGGCCCGGCCGCTTGCGACGGTGCGCGATCTGGTCGTCGCGTTCGGGGATCGTGGCCTTGACGCCGCGCTCGCGCAGCCAGGCCCGGTTCTTCTTCGACGGGTAGCCCTTGTCCGCGAGCACCCGGTCCGGTCTCGTGCGCGCGGGCCCTCGGCCGGGGATGTGGATCTCGTCGAGTACGCAGGTGAACATGCGAGCCTGTCAAATGGTGTGTGTAAGGGGTGGGTCTCCTTACGGAAGGAAGCACCACATTGGCGATCGACAAGCAGGCGCGTGAAGCGCGCCGCAAGGTTCAGGAAGAAGGCGCGAAGCGTCTCGAGGAAGCGGGCGTCTTC
>JAJUIM010000342.1 GCA_029267645.1 Microbacterium sp. | reverse complement strand
GTCGCGGGCGAGGGGTGGCACGCGACCGACCGCGCCGAGTGGACGGCCGAAGCCGATGAGATGCGCGGGCGGTTCGCGCGGCCGCTCGCGGGATTCCTCGCCGCAGACGCGGCGCAGCACGCAGGCGCGCTCGACACGACGGTCACGAGCGCGCCGTTCGACGTCGCGGGCACAGGTGCCGTGCGGCTCACGTTCGACAGCCATTACCGGGGCGCACCGGGCCAGGCCGGCGTCGTGGCGGTGAGCTTCGACGGCTCTGCGCCCGAGGAGATCCTCACGCTCGATGAGGCGACGGTCGAGAACGGATACGACGCCGCGCAGCTGAACGCGGCGCAGGACGTCGTCATCGACGTGCCCGACGGAGCGAAGGAGGCTCGGTTCTCGTGGCGCTTCTCGTCGGGCGACGACGCACGCTACTGGGCGATCGACTCGGTCGCGCTCCACGACGTGCAGCGCGAGGCCGTCGGCGAGCCGACGCAGGCGTGGGTCATGAGCGACATCCAGGGCGATCCGGGCGACTGGCAGCACGCGATCGGCGACGCCGCGGCGCTCGCGCCCGGCGCTGACGCCATGCTGCTCGACGGCGACATCGTCGCGAACGGCACGGCCGCCGAGTGGGCGGAGATCGACGAGGTCATGGCGGCGACTGCCGATATCCGGCCGCGCCAGACGGTCGCCGCGATCGGCAACCATGAGCGGTACGCGCCGGGCGGCTTCGAGGCGAACCGCGATCGCTTCCTCGCGTTCGCCGAACGAGACCGCGTGTGGGACGAGTACGTCATCGAGGGCCCCGGCGGCGACCTGCCCGTGATCGTGCTCGGGCAGGAGTTCGAGGGGCCGTCGGACGTCGCGATGTCCGACGCGCAGGTCGAGTTCCTCGAGGAGCGCCTCGCACACTGGTCGGCGCAGGACTCCCAGGTCGTCGTGATGACGCACTTCCCGCTCGGCGACACCGTTTCGGCGTCGTGGATCCCCGGGTACCACGACCACCACCAGATGAACGACCGCCTCACGCGGATCCTCGGCGACCATCCCAACGCGATCGTGCTGACGGGCCACACCCACTACAGCGCGGATCACGGCGACTGGGCCGTGCAGCGCCGCACCGAGGGCGGCCATCCCGACGGATTCCGCGCCGTGAACACGGTCGCGATCCAGACGGGGTGGGAGGCGGTCGGCGAAGACACGGCGACGATCCGCGAGGTGACGACGAGCGACGTCAACGTCGGCCTCACGCTCGCCTCGTACGGCGACCGCGTCGTGATCGAGGCGCGCGACTTCGACACGGACGAGCGGCTCCGAGAGGTGACGATTCCGAATCCGCTCACGCCCTTCGAGCGCGATGATGAGGAAGCGCCCGAGGCGCCCGCCTGGCAGGAGGGCGCCGTGTACACGGCAGGCGACACCGTCGCGCACGACGGGGCCGTGTACGTCGCGCAGTGGTGGACGACGGAGGAACCGGGCGCGTCGACGACCGGTTCGTGGATGGAACGCGGCGAGCTCGTCGCATGCGGGGCCGGCGACATCCGCGCCTGGACCGCGTCGCAGGTCTACACGGGCGGCGAGCAGGTCGTCCACGACGGACGGATCTTCGAGGCGAAGTGGTGGACGCGCGATGAGCGTCCCGGCGCCCAGTGGGGACCGTGGGAAGACGCGGGGGCGTGCTGAGCGCATGATGGATCGACGCGCGCCCCGTCCCGGGCTCCGGGACGGGGCGCGGCGCCTGACCGGCGGGCAGCGCACCGTGGTGCTCTGGGACATGGACGGCACGCTCGTCGACACGGAGGAGCACTGGATCCTCGCCGCGACCGACGTGCTCGCGGGTCGCGGCGCGGAACTCGACGAGGCCGACCGCCGGCGCCTCGTCGGCGCCGCAGTGCCGGACGGCGCCGGGATCCTCATCGCGGCGGGTGCGCCGGGCACCCCGGGGGAGGTCGCGACCGCGTGGACCGACGCCGCGACGCGTCGCACCGCGGCTCACGGCGTGCGCTGGCGGCCCGGCGCGGTCGAGCTCCTGTCCGCGCTGCGGCGGCACGGCGTGCCGCAGGCGCTCGTGACGGCGTCGCCCCGCGCATACGCCTCGCATGTGCTGGCGGGCCTGTCGAACGATCCGTTTCGCGCCGTCGTCGCAGGCGACGACGTGACCCGCGGCAAGCCGTTCCCGGATCCCTACCTGCGCGCGCTCGAGCTGCTCGGTGCGACGGGCGCAGCGGGCGTCGCCGTCGAGGACTCGATCACGGGGCTCCGCGCGGCGCGCTCGGCCGGACTCGCGACGATCGGCGTGCCCCACCACGTCGCGATCCCGGCCGCCGAGGCCGATGTCGTCTGGCCGACGCTCGCGGGGCGGGGCGCCGACGACGTCCTCGCGCTCGCACGCTGACGCCCGTCAGTTCTCCGGGTCGCCGCCGAGCTGGCCGACGGCGGGGATGGGGCCGCCGTCGTCGGCGCCCGAGCCGCGCAGGCGGGCGATGAGG
>JAJUIM010000414.1 GCA_029267645.1 Microbacterium sp. | reverse complement strand
CGTCGAGGGCGCGACGCGGCTGCTCGACGGGCTGGCGGGCGAGATCGCGGGGCTGCCCGATCGCGATCTGGTCGAGGTCACGCGGGGCGTCGAGGCGCTCGGGCGCCGGGCCGACCTCCTGCGCACGCGCGCCGCGGGCGAGATCGACGAGCGCTCATCGCGCGATGCGCGAGAGGATCGCCTGTCGGCCCAGTTCGGGTGCCGCAACGCGACGGAGGTGCTCGAGCGGGCGACGCACGCCGACCCGCGGGGGCTCGCGGCGCGGGTGCGGCTCGATCGGCGCACGCGGGAGCGCACCTCACTCACGGGCGAGCCGCTGCCTGCCCAGTTCCCCGCGGTCGCCTCGGCCTACGCGGCCTGCCGCATCGGCGAAGACGCCGCGACCTACATCACCGACGCGCTCACCCGGGTCAACCGGCACGGCACCTGCTCCCCCGCCGACATCGCGATCGCCGAGCGCGAGATCGTCGCGGCGGCGACGGGCGACGTCGACGCCGCGAACGGCGAGCACCCCGCCGAAACCTTCAGCGACGTGCGCCTCGTCACCGACACAGGGGCGAGCTATCTCGAGCGCAACGGGCAGGAGCCGATCGACGAGCCCGAGCGGTTCCGTTCGCTCAGCATCGGCCGGGCGCGCGACGGGCTCGTGCCCCTCCACGGCGACCTCACGCCCGAGGCGGCGGCCCAGCTGCAGCGGCTGCTCGACGCCCACCGCATCTCGACCGTGCGGTTCGCGAGCGACGACGACGCCGACACCGATCCGTCCACACCGCTGCACGACCCGCGCACGGCGCCGCAGCGCCGCCACGACCACTTCCTCTCGATCCTGCAGGGCGCCGCGGCGAGCGCGTCCGCCCCGACGATCGGCGGCGCCGCGCCCACGCTCGTCGTCACGGTCGACGTGCACGACCTCGAGGGCGGCACCTGCCGCGCCGACGGCATCGACGTGCCGATCCCCGCGGCCCTCGCGCGCCGCACCGCGTGCTCGGGCGCCGTGCAGAAGGTCGTGTTCGACGAGCGCGGCCGCATCGTCCAGCTCGGATCCCGCGAGCGCCTCTTCTCCGCCCACCAGCGGCGCGCGATCGCCGCCCGCGACGGCGGCTGCATCATCCCCGGCTGCACGATCCCCGCCGCCTGGTGCGAGATCCACCACGTCGAAGAGCACGCGGCGGGCGGCGCAACCCACACCGACAACGGCGTGCTGCTGTGCTGGTGGCACCACCACACGATCGACAGCAGCGAGTGGAGCATCCAGATGCGCGGCGGCGTCCCATTCGTCGCCTCCCCCGGCTGGCTCGACCGCACCCGCAGCCACCGCAAGGTCGCGAACCACCGCAGGGGCAGACCCCGCGGCGCACCGCAGACACCGCAGGCATCACAACCATCACAGGCACCGCAACCGCCGCGGCGAACGTAGCGGGCGTCAGCCCAGCCGGCGCTCCGCGTGCCGCCGATACGTCTTGACCGCCGAGCGCACGAGCGGCTCGGGGTCGCCGTCGAGCCCGTCCGCGATCGTCAGCGCGAGCGCGACGTCGGCCTCAGACCCGCGCTTCACGAACCACAGCGGCGCCGTGATCGCCGTGCGGCGCATGAGGAAGTGCGCATCGGCCGCCAGCTCGCCGAGCAGCCCCGTCTCACCGCGCGCGGCGTCCCAGCCGCCGAACGCCCCGATCAGCAGCGGCCATCCGATAACGCGCGGCGCCGCGCGATCGACCATGTCCCACACCGTGATCGCCGCACGGCGCTCGAGGTACACGCGGGCGAGATCCGCGCGCTCCTCGGGCGCCAGCCGCTTCCGCGCGCGGAAATCCAGGATGCAGAACGCGACGAGCCGCGGCTCGTACGCCGCATGCCCGAACAGTGCGTCGAGCTCGCCGTCCGGGATCCCCGTCGCGCGAGCCGCGATGTCGAACAGCGCGCCCATGCGCACCCCGATCACGGGCTCGCGCTCCG
>JAJUIM010000445.1 GCA_029267645.1 Microbacterium sp. | reverse complement strand
TCGTCGCGCAGCGCTCAGTGCTTGGGCGCGACGGGCGGATCCGGGTGGTCGGCGGGCGGCACCTCGTGCCACACGCCCTCGCGTGCGCGCGCGACCCAGCCCGGCGCGTTCGCGGCGATCGGGCGCACCGCCTTGTCGTAGGTCACGCGCACGAGCGCGATCGCGAGGAAGAAGAGCAGCGCTGCGAGCGGAATCGCGATGGCGGCCACCACGCAGAACGCGATGATGACGCCGATGGGAACGGACATGCTGACCTCCCAGACGTGCAGGGACAGGCATACGATATCCCGGTGACGCCGACATTCCCGTGAGACGCACCGCGCGCCGCCGCTACGGCGCGGGATCCTCGCGGTCTCCCCGAGGCAGCACATCCTCGCGCAGTCAGACCGGCACGTCGATGCGCCTGCGTGCCCGCGGCCGTGAACCTCGCCGGCAGGCTGGCAGGATGGACGCATGCGCATTCCCGAGATGACCGACTGGGCGCTTCGCCTCGATGATCTGAGCGTTGCGCGGGGCCGCGGTTCTTCCGCTGTGCGCGCCGTCGACGGCGTCACGCAGGATCTGGCGTTCGGTGCTGCGCTGTGTGTATCGGGCGCGACCGGATCCGGGAAGTCGTCGCTCGCGGTCGCGCTCGCGGGCGACCGTGGGTCGGATGCTCGCATCGTCGGCGGCGAGGCGCTCGTCTGCGGCATCTCCGCGCGCCGCCCTGGGCGCGCGCACAGCGTCATGACCTATCGCGTCGGCTACCTCGCGCAGAACGCAGGCCCGACGCTGAATCCCGACCTCACGGTCGGCGACGCGATCGTGGAGCCGATCGTCGCGCGCGACTCGCGCATCGAGCGCCGCAAGCTCGAGGTGCGTGTTTCGCGGCTGCTCGACGAGGTCCGTCTCCCGCTCGGGGCGTCCGAGAAGTTCCCGCATGAGCTGAGCGCCGGCATGCGCCAGCGCGTCGCGCTCGCTCGCGCCCTCGTGCTCGACCCGCGCCTGCTGATCGCCGACGAGCCCCTCGCCGGAATCGACGTCGAGGTGCGCCACGTTGTGCGCGATGCGATCCTGCGCCGCCGCCAGGAATGGGGCATGGCGGCTCTCGTCGTGACGAACGACGCGTCTTTCGCGGAGGACATCGGTGCGGAACGCCTGGTGCTCGACGCGGGATCGGTCGTCGGCGCACAGCCGGCGGGCGGGGACGCCATTGCGACGCCGGGGCACGAAGCGGCGCTCGCGTTCCTCGGGCAGTGAGCGCGACGCGCCCGGCGAACGTGGTCAGTTTCCACGTCCGGGGCTCCATTTGCTAAACTATTGGAGTTGCGCGGGCGACCGAGCAACATGATCCTCAGTAGCTCAATGGCAGAGCAATCGGCTGTTAACCGATAGGTTGTTGGTTCGAGTCCAACCTGGGGAGCCAATTCGAACCCCTGCGTTTCCTCCGGAACCGCGGGGGTTTTCGCTGTCCAGGACCGTCCGCCGGAACGACTGCTCGGCACTGGCGCCGAAGCGCGCCCGGCAAAGAGTCTTGCATCGCCGACGTACCGATCGATCTCCAGGGAGGACTGCGGGTGACGAGAATCTCGACTCGGACCCTCACGGCGTCCGACCCTCGAGTCGCGCGTTCGCTCGCGCTCGCCGGCATCCTCGCGCTCGTCGGCTGGCTGCCGAGCTGGGCATGGTTCGCGGCACCGGCAGCATTCGTCGTCGCCTGGCTCGAGCACCTCCTTGGTCTTGTGCGC
>JAJUIM010000441.1 GCA_029267645.1 Microbacterium sp. | reverse complement strand
TGGGCCGACCTCGTGGCGGAGGGCTGGGGCGCCTCGCTCGGCGAGCCGATCGAGTACGCGAACCTCGCGATCCGAGGCCGCCTCGCGTGGCCCGTCGTCGAGGAGCAGCTCGAGCCGGCGCTCGCGCTGAAGCCGACGCACCTGTCGTTCAACGGCGGCGGCAACGACATGCTCCGGCCCGGCACGAAGATCGAGCGCATCGTCGACGCGTTCGTGACGGTCGCCCGGCGCTGCCACGAGGAGGGCGTCGTGCCGATCCTGCTCGCGGGGTCGGATCCGTCGTCGGGCCTGCCGCTGTCGCGCGTGATCCGCCGTCGCGGCGACGAGCTCGTCGGCGCCGTGCTCGCCCGCATGCGCCGCGACGACGAGATCGTGTGGGCCGTCAACTGGACCGACGAGCGCCTGCGCGACCCGTCCTTCTGGTCACCCGACCGCCTGCACATGAATGCGCGCGGACACCACCGCGTCGCGGCGCGCGTGCTCGACGCGGTCGGTGCCGGCGCGCCCGCCGAGTGGTGGGACCTGCCGGGCGACGCGGCGCCCCACCTCGGCCGCCGCGACTACTACCGCACGCACGTGGGGCCGTGGGTGAAGCGCCGCCTCACGGGGCGGTCGTCAGGCGACGGGCGCGAGCCGAAGTACGCCACCTGGGTGCGGATCGCGGCGGAGGACTGACGACCCGCGCGCGCGTTTTATGCGTCAGAATGGAACCATGAAGAAGATCGGGTTCCTTTCCTTCGGCCACTGGACGCCGCACCCGCAGTCTGAGACGCGCTCGGCGAGCGACGTCCTCCACCAGTCGATCGACCTCGCGCAGGCGGCCGAGGAGGTCGGCGCCGACGGCGCGTACTTCCGCGTGCACCACTTCGCGCGCCAGCTCGCGTCGCCGTTCCCGCTGCTCGCGGCAGCGGGTGCGAAGACGAGCCGCATCGAGCTCGGCACGGGCGTCATCGACATGCGCTACGAGAATCCGCTCTACATGACGGAGGACGCGGGCGCCGCAGACCTCATCTCGGACGGGCGACTGCAGCTCGGCATCTCGCGCGGGTCACCCGAGCAGGTCATCGACGGCTGGCGCCACTTCGGCTACCAGTCGGCCGAGGACGACCCGTCGGGCGCGGCCGCCGCGCGCGCGAAGGCCGAGCTGCTCCTGCAGCTGCTCGAGGGGCAGGGCTTCGCCGAGCCGAACCCCAACCCGATGTTCCCGAACCCGCCGGGCAAGCTGCGCCTCGAGCCGCACTCGGAAGGGCTGCGCGAGCGCATCTGGTGGGGCGCCGGATCCGACGCGACCGCGCGCTGGGCCGCCGAGAAGGGCATGAACCTCATGTCGTCGACGCTGAAGGACGACGAGTCGGGTGAGCCCTTCCACGTGCAGCAGCGCAAGCAGATCGAGGCGTTCCGCGAGGAGTGGGCGAAGCACGAGCACGGCTTCGAGCCGCGCGTTTCGGTGTCGCGATCGATCTTCGCGATCACGAACGACATGGATCGCCGCTACTTCCTCGGCAGCGGCGAGCAGGAAGACCAGGTCGGCTACATCGACGCGACGCGGTCGGTGTTCGGACGCTCGTACGCCGACGAGCCCGACGCGCTCATCGAGCAGCTGCGCCACGACGAGGCGATCGAGGCGGCCGACACGCTGCTCCTGACGGTGCCGAACCAGCTGGGCGTCGAGTACAACGCCCACGTGCTCGAGGCGATCCTCACGCACGTCGCGCCCGCGCTCGGCTGGCGCTGAGAC
>JAJUIM010000280.1 GCA_029267645.1 Microbacterium sp. | reverse complement strand
TGCGCTCGCCGCACAAGCTCAAGCTCGGCGTCTCGGGCTGCGCGCGCGAGTGCGCCGAGGCGCGCGGCAAGGACGTCGGCGTCATCGCGACCGAGCACGGCTGGAACATGTACGTCGGCGGCAACGGCGGGTTCACGCCGCGGCACGCCGAGCTCCTCGCCGAGGGCCTCGACGACGACGCGCTCATCCGCGCGATCGACCGGTTCTTCATGTACTACATCCGCACGGCCGACCGGCTGCAGCGCACGGCGCCGTGGTGCGCGGGGCTCGAGGGCGGCATCGACGGCCTGCGCGCCGTGATCTTCGACGACGCGCTCGGCATCTGCGACGACCTCGACGCCGCCATGGCGCGCCACGTCGGCTCGTACGAGGACGAGTGGGCCGCGACGCTGCGCGATCCCGACCGGCTCGCCCGCTTCCACTCCTTCGTGAACGCGCCGGACACGCCGGATCCATCGCTCGCCTACGTGCTCGACCGCGGGCAGCCCCGGCCCGCCTCACGCGAGGAGCGGGAGAGCGGGGCCGTGCGCATCGCCGGGACGACGCTGGAGGTGCGGCGATGACGACCCTCGAGCCCCGCACGGCACGCGCGACGTGGGTGCGCGTCTGCGCCCTCGACGACCTCACGCCCGAGCGCGGCAGGGCGGCCCTCGTGGGCGACGTGCAGATCGCGCTGTTCCGCCTCGTCGACGGATCGGTGCGGGCTGTGTCGAACTATGACCCCTACGGCGAGGCCCACGTGCTGTCGCGGGGTATCGTCGGCTCCACCGCGTTCTCGGACGGCTCTCAGGCGCCGACGATCGCCTCGCCGCTGCACAAGCAGGCGTGGGATCTGCGCACGGGCGCCGTCGTCGAGACGCAGGGGCGGGACGAGCGTCGCATCGCGGCCTTCCCCGTCGCCGTCGACGACGGCCAGGTGATGATCAGACTCGAAGGGGGCCGGCCATGACGACGATGCTCGGGGTCTCGCTCACGGGCCGCCGCGTCGTGCTCGCGGGCGCCGGAGACGTGACGGCGCGCCGGCTCAGCCGCTTCCTGGACGAGCGCGCCGACGTGCGCGTCGTCGCGCCGGAGCTCTCCCCCGCCGTCGCGCAACTCGTGGCGGATCACGAGATCCCCTGGGACGCGCGCGGGATCGAGCCCCGCGACGTCGAGGACGCATGGCTCGTGCACACCGCGACGGGCGACGCGTCGGTCGACGCGCGGGTCGCGGCGTGGTGCGAGGCGCGGCGCATCTTCTGCGTCAACGCGTCGGACGGCGCACACGGATCGGCGCGGATGACCGCGCAGTCCCGCGCGGGCGACGTCCTCGTCGGCGTCACGAGCGACGCGGGTGTGGATCCGCGCCGCACGTCGCGCGCGCACGCCGCGATCCGGGAGCTGCTCGACTCGGGACGCGCGCCGCTGCGCCGCGTGCGCGCCGCGGGCCCCGGATCCGTCGCGCTCGTCGGCGGCGGCCCCGGCCCCGTCGACCTCCTGACGCTGCGCGCGCGCCGGCTCATCGCCGAGGCTGACGTCGTCGTGGCCGATCGGCTCGGCGCGACGGGCGTGCTCGACGAGCTCGACCCTGAGGTCGAGGTGATCCACGTCGGCAAGGCGCCCGGCAGCCACCCCGTGCCACAGCAGGAGATCAACGCGATCCTCGTCGAGCGCGCGCGGGCGGGCCGGCGCGTCGTGCGCCTCAAGGGCGGCGACCCGTTCGTGTACGGTCGCGGCGGCGAGGAGATGGCGGCGTGCCTCGCGGCGGGCGTCGCGGTCGAGGTGGTCCCTGGCGCCTCGAGCGCCGTGTCGGTGCCGCAGGCGGCGGGGATCCCCGTGACGCACCGCGGCGTCGCGTCTGGCGTGCACCTCATCAACGGGCAGTCGGGGGTGTCGCCCGCGACCCTCGCGTCGCTGTCCGACCCGGAGATCACGACGGTCGTGCTCATGGGCGTCGCGGCGTTCGGCGGGATCGCCCGCGCCGCGCTCGAGGCTGGCGTGCCGGGCGACCGCCCCGTCGCCTTCGTCGAGAGCGGCCACACGCCGCGACAGCGCACGACCCGCACGACGCTCGCGCGCGCTGCAGACGACGCGAGGGCCGCGGGCGTGCGCAACCCCGCCGTCATCGTCATCGGCGACGTCGCGCGCGCCGATCTGCTCCTGCCCGAGGCCGCGCTCGCGGAGGCGGCCGGATGACGGCGCCCCGCGCGCGGCTGTCGTCGGCTCTCGAGGGCTGCGAGATCGTCATCGCGGTCGACCGCCGGGCCGGCGAGCTCGCGGCCGCGCTCGAGCGCCACGGCGCGAGCGTGCGGCGCGCGCCGGCGCTCTCGATCGTGCCCCACATCGACGACGCGGCGCTCCTCGACGCGACGCGGGCGCTCATCGCGGATCCGCCCGACATCGTCGTCGCGACGACGGGCGTCGGCTTTCGGGGCTGGCTCGAGGCGGCGCACGAGGCCGACCTCGCCGACGAGCTCGCGAGCGCGTTCGCCGAGACCCGCTTCGTCGCGCGCGGGCCGAAGGCTCGCGGGGCCGTGCAGCAGGCGGGCTTCGACGTCGACTGGGTCGCCGAGTCGGAGACGGCGCGCGAGCTCGGCGAATACCTCGTCGCCGAGGGCGTCGCGGGCCGCCGCATCGCCGTGCAGCACCATGGATCGGGCTCCGACGGCCTCGACGAGCTGTTCCGCGCGCACGGCGCCGACGTCGTGAGCCTCACGGTCTATCGCTGGGGCCCGCCGCCGGATCCTGAGCTCGTCGCTCGCACCGTGTGCCAGGCGGCCGGGGGCGAGGTCGACGCCGTGCTGTTCACATCGGCGCCGGGCGCTCGCGAGTGGCTCGACGCGGCGCGGCACGTGGGCGTCGTGGATGGGATCCGCGGCCTCGCGCGCGAGCGCCGGCTCGTCATGGCCGCCGTCGGCCCCGTCACGGCGCAGCCCCTGATCGACGAGGGCATCGAGCCTCTCGTCGCCGAGCGCGGCCGGCTCGGGTCGCTCGTGCGCGGCGTCGTGACCCACTTCGGCGGGGGCGGCGCGCCGGGGATCCCCACGCTGCACGGGCGCCTCGAGATGCGCTCGGGCGGCGCCGTGCTGGACGGGG
>JAJUIM010000208.1 GCA_029267645.1 Microbacterium sp. | reverse complement strand
TTCGCGCAGTACTGGGTGCACAACGGCCTCGTGACGGTCGACGGGCAGAAGATGTCGAAGTCGCTCGGCAACTTCACCCTCGCGCACGACCTCCTGGCCGCGCACCCCGCCCGCGTCGTGCGCTACGCGCTCGCGGCTGCCCACTACCGCTCGAGCCTCGACGTGTCCGCCCGCGCGCTCGAGGAGGCCGCCGCGGCGCTCGAGCGCATCGACGGCTTCGCGCAGCGCGCCGCGCGCGCAGCGGGCGAGGCGGATCCGACGATCCCCGACGACTTCGCCGCAGCCATGGACGACGACCTCGGCGTGCCGCAGGCGCTCGCCGTCGTGCACGAGACCGTGCGCGCCGGCAACGCGGCACTCGACCGGGGCGACGAGGCGGCCGTGCGAGGCGCCCTCTCAGCCGTCTCCGGCATGATGGCAGTCCTCGGCTTCCCGCCCGCGGACGACGCATCGGATCGCGGGCGCGCGGGACAGGCGCTCGCCACGGTCGTCGACACCCTCGTCGCGCAGCGCGCCGAGGCGCGCGCCGCGAAGGACTGGGCGACGGCCGACCGGATCCGCGATCTCTTCGCCGCGGCGCACATCTCACTTGAAGACACCACCGACGGAACGGTTTGGAGCATCGATGGCTAAGCCAGGACGGCCCGGCGCCAGCAAGGGCAAGAAGGGCGCGCCCAAGGGATCGGGCGGCAAGAACAAGCGGTCGCTCGCCGGCCGCGGCCCGACGCCGAAGGCCGAGGACCGCACGTATCACAAGGCGCACAAGCGCAAGCAGCTCGCAGAGCGCAGCGCCGCGAAGCGCCCGCAGGCGGGCGCCGCGCCGCGCCGCCGTCCCAACGACGACAACGAGTACGTCACGGGGCGCAACAGCGTGCTCGAGGCGCTGCGCACGCGGATCCCCGCGACCGCGATGTACATCGCGCAGCGCGTCGAGATGGACGACCGCGTCAAGGAGATGCTGTCGCTCGCGCACAAGCGCGACCTGACGGTGCTCGAGGTGACGCGGCCAGAGCTCGACCGTATGGCCGGCTTCGACGGCGTGCACCAGGGCGTGGCGCTCAAGGTGCCGCCGTACGAGTACGCCCACCCGCAGGACCTGCTCGAGCAGGTGATCGATCGCGGTGAGACGCCGCTGTTCGTCGCGCTCGACGGCGTGACGGATCCGCGCAACCTCGGCGCGATCATCCGCTCGACCGCCGCGTTCGGCGGCCAGGGCGTCATCATTCCGCAGCGTCGCTCGGCGGGCGTGAACTCGGCGGCGTGGAAGACGAGCGCGGGCGCCGCGGCGCGGATCCCCGTCGCGATGGCCCCGAACCTCACGAACATCCTCAAGGAGTTCAAGAAGCAGGGTGTCTTCGTGCTCGGCCTCGACGGCGGCGGCGAGGTGCAGATGCCCGACATCGACCTCGCGGACCGGCCGCTCGTGATCGTGATCGGCAGCGAGGGCGAGGGTCTCTCGCGCCTCGTGACCGAGACGTGCGATCAGATCGTGTCGATTCCGATCTCGGCGGCGACCGAGTCGCTCAACGCGGGCATCGCCGCGTCGGTTGCCCTGTACCAGGTGTCGACGCTGCGGGCGCAGCCCGACGCCTGATCCCGCACACCGAAACGGCGCCCCATCCCGCGAGGGATGGGGCGCCGTTCTTCGTGGATCCGGTCGTCAGGCCGTCGTGGCGATGGCCTTGTCGATGAGGCGCTCGCCCGTCTCGGCGTCGAAGACGTGGACGTGGTTCGGCGTCGGCGCCAGCGTGACGACGTCGCCCGCGATCGGGTGGTTGCGGCCGTCGACGCGCGTGACGAGCTCGACTGTGTCGCCGTCGATCTGCGCGCTGCCGTACAGGTAGCCGTCGGCGCCGAGCTCCTCGACGAGGTCGACCTTCACCTGGATGCCGCCCTCGGCGTCGGGCACGACGTTGAAGTCCTCGGGGCGCACGCCGACCGTGACCTTCGAGCCGTGGGCGCGGTCGATCGCCTGGCGCTCGATCGCGACCGTGCGCGAGCCGATCTGCACGCCGCCGTCGACGATCTCGGCGGGGAAGAGGTTCATCGCGGGCGAGCCGATGAAGCCGGCCACGAAGTCGTTCTGCGGGCTCTCGTACAGGTCGCGCGGCGTGCCGACCTGCTGCAGGATGCCGTCCTTCAGCACCGCGATGCGGTCGCCCATCGTGAGCGCCTCGGTCTGGTCGTGCGTGACGTAGACGGTCGTGACGCCGAGGCGACGCTGCAGCGACGCGATCTGCGTGCGGGTCTGCACGCGGAGCTTCGCGTCGAGGTTCGACAGCGGCTCGTCCATGAGGAACACCTGCGGCTCGCGCACGATCGCGCGGCCCATCGCGACGCGCTGGCGCTGACCGCCCGAGAGGGCCTTCGGCTTGCGGTCGAGGTAGGGCTCGAGGTCGAGCAGCTTGGCAGCCTCCTCGACGCGCTTGCGGCGCTCCTCCTTGCTGACGCCCGCGATCTTGAGCGCGAAGCCCATGTTGTCGGCCACCGTCATGTGCGGGTAGAGCGCGTAGTTCTGGAACACCATCGCGATGTCGCGGTCCTTCGGCGGAACGTCGGTGACGTCGCGGTCGCCGATGCGGATCGCGCCGTCGTTGACCTCTTCGAGGCCGGCGAGCATGCGCAGCGACGTGGACTTTCCGCAACCCGAGGGGCCGACCAGGACGAGGAACTCGCCGTCGCCGATCTCGAGGTTGAGCTTGTCGACCGCGGGACGCGTGCCGCCCGGGTAGACGCGGGTGGCGTTGTCGAAGGTCACAGTGGCCATGACAGTTTCTCCTTCACCGGCAGGTACGTGCCGGACGATCCGTAGTGAATGAGCGAGGCGCCTCAGCGCGCCGCGCACCCATCGTCGGGTGCCCGAACAGTATTGCACGAGAGAACGGTTCCTCGCGCGATCGCGTGAGGACGGGCCGGATCCGCCGGCGAGCGGGCGATTCCCAGCGCGCCTCACTATGATCGGCGGGTTGCCGCCCGCAGCAGGCGGACGCGAAGGAGGGGGCAGCTCCATGACGAACGATGATCTGGCGAACGACGTGAGCAACGAGCGCCGCGAAGCCGTGCGCGCGCAGGCCAAGAAGGTCAACGCGCGCATCAGGCGGCGCAAGATCGTGCGTCGCTCCGTGATCACGATCCTCATCGTCGCGGTCGTCGCGGCCGCGGGCTGGTGGGTCTGGCGATCCGTCGCGCCCGAGCTTGAGCGCGAGGTCGTCGTGCCGCAGAACATCAGCGAGGGCGACGGCATCGACGTGGCCGCGCTCATGCCGGAGAACGAGCGCCCCGACACGGTCGACGACCCGATCCAGGTCGACGTCTACATCGACTACATGTCGACCGACGCCGCGGTCATCGAAGAGCAGCTCGCTCCGCAGATGTACGAGTGGCTGCAGGAGGGCGTGCTCACGCTCTCGTACCACCCGGTCTCGCTGCTGTCCGGCGAGTCGAACGGCACGCAGTACTCCACGCGCGCTGCGGGCGCCGTCATGTGCGTCGTGTCCGAGGCGCCCGAGGCGTTCCAGGCCTTCAACACCGAGCTCCTCACGAACCAGCCCGAGGAGGCGAGCGGCGGCTTCACCGACGAGCAGCTCGCCGCGAAGGCGGCCGACGCCGGCGCCGAGGGCGTCGAAGACTGCATCACGAACCGCACCTATGCCCCCTGGGTGAGCGAGGCCACGGAGCGCGCGCTCTCGGGCGCGCTCGAGGGCACCGACGACGTCCAGCTCACCGACGCCCTCGTCGTGATCGACGGCCAGCAGTACGACGGCTCGCTCGACGATCCGGGCGAGTTCAACCAGTTCCTCCTCACGCTGCAGAGCGAGGAATACTACGGGGAGACCGACTCCGAGTAGTCTGGTCCCCGGCCCGCTCGCGGGCCACGCCGGCTTAGCTCAGTTGGTAGAGCACCGCTCTTGTAAAGCGGGGGTCGTGGGTTCGAGCCCCTCAGCCGGCACC
>JAJUIM010000071.1 GCA_029267645.1 Microbacterium sp. | reverse complement strand
GTGATCGGCGCGATCCTCACGATCGTCGCGCCGCTCTCCGCGATCCTCGCGATCGTGTTCGGCCACATCGCGCTGTCGCAGATCAAGAAGCGCGGCGGGGCAGGCCGCGGCATGGCGCTCGCGGGCCTCATCATCGGCTACATCCTGCTCGGCATCAGCATCCTCATCTTCCTGGTCGCGGGGCTGTTCCTCGGCGTGCTGTTCTCGGCGCTGGTGTCCGCGGCCTGACCCGCGCGCAGCCGCGGCCCAGACACGCCGCCGTAAACTGGGCGGGTGAGGATCCGCAGGCAGTCCGCTCCGTCGGCGACGTCGCTCGAGACGTCGCCGATCGATGACGAGACGGCCCGCATGAAGCAGTACGCCATCACGATGGCGATCCGCACGATCTCCGTGATCCTCGCCTTCGCGATCCAGCCGTGGGGCTGGCACACGGCCGTGCTCAGCGTCGGCGCGATCTTCCTGCCGTACTTCGCGGTCGTGCTCGCCAACCAGGTCGGATCCACGCGCGCCGCGCCCGCGGAGCGGCCCGAGATCGCGATCGAGGGCCCTGCCCGCGAAGAGGAGCAGCCGCGCGACGACGTGATCCGCATCGAGGAGTCTCGCTCCGACGACGGGCGCACCCCGTGATCCTCTTCGGCGAGGCCGACGTCGCGCAGTGCTCGCGCGCTGGATGCCGCGACGAGGCCGCGTGGAGCGTCGTCTGGCGCAACCCCAGGCTGCACACGCCCGACCGTCGCAAGGTGTGGCTCGCGTGCGACGCCCACGTCGACTACCTGCGCGACTTCCTCACCTCGAGAGCCTTCCCCGTCGTCGCGGTCGCAGGCGTCGTCGACGGATCCGACATCGACCTTCCCGAGGAGACCGCGTGAAGTCGTGGCCCCGCGCCGGCCGCTGGGCCGTGTACGTCGCCGTCGCGATCGCCTTCGCGATCATCTGCGGCGTGCTGTCGCACTGGCAGTTCGCCCGCAACGAGCAGCGTGAGCACGCCAACGCGCTCATCGCCGACAACTACGACGCCGACCCCGTGCCGCTCGACGACCTCATCTCGGGCACCGACGATTTCGACGCGGGCGACGAGTGGCGGCCAGTCGTGGTCGAGGGCGAGTACCTCGCGGACGAGCAGGTGCTCGCGCGCAACCGCGCCCAGGGCAACACGAGCGCGTACGAGGTCCTCGTGCCGTTCCAGCTCGAAGACGGGCGGATCCTCGTGATCGACCGCGGCTGGGCGCCGCCCTCGTACGACGGAGGCGCGGAGGACGTGCCCGCGCCGCCCGAGGGCGAGACGACCGTCGTCGCGCGGCTCAAGCCGAGCGAGGCGCTGCCCTCCTCGGGCCGCAGCGCCCCCGACGGCCAGGTGCCGACGATCCACGTGCCGTCGATCGCCGCGCAGACCGGCGAGGAGACGATCACGCCCGCCTACGCGATCATGGTGTCGGAGGATCCCGCGCCGGCCCAGGCGCCGAACGCGCTGAGCGCGCCCGAACAGGATCCGGGGCCGCACCTGTCGTACGCGATCCAGTGGATCCTCTTCGCGATCATGGGCTTCGCGTTCATCGGCTACATGATCCGCACCGAGATCCACGCGGCCCGCGACGACGAGCCGCACGAAGATGACGAGGACGACGAAGACGACCTCGAGGGCTTCCTGCCCGAGCGGCCGAAGCCGCAGCGGAAGAAGCGCCGCGACCTCGACGCCGAGGAAGAGGACGCGATCCTCGACGCCCGCCGCTGAATCAGGCGAGCGTGATGAGGTCGGCGTAGTCCTTGTTCCAGATGTCCTCGACGCCGTCAGGCAGCAGCAGGACGCGCTCGGGGTTGAGCGCCTCGACGGCGCCCTCGTCGTGCGAGACGAGCACCACGGCGCCCTCGTAGTGCGCGAGGGCGCCAAGGATCTCGTCGCGGCTCGCGGGGTCGAGGTTGTTCGTGGGCTCGTCGAGCAGCAGCACGTTGGCGCTCGAGACCACGAGCGTGGCGAGCGACAGCCTGGTCTTCTCGCCGCCCGACAGCACGCCCGCCGGCTTGTGCACGTCGTCGCCCGTGAACAGGAACGAGCCGAGCACCTTGCGCGCCTCGGTCTCGTTGAGGTTCGGCGCCGCCGAGATCATGTTCTGCAGCACGCTGCGCCCCACGTCGAGGTTCTCGTGCTCCTGGGCGTAGTAGCCGATCTTCAGGCCGTGGCCCGGCTCGATCTGGCCCGTGTCGCTCTCGTCGACGCCCGCGAGGATGCGCAGGAGCGTCGTCTTGCCGGCGCCGTTGAGGCCGAGCACGACGACCTTCGAGCCGCGGTCGATCGCGAGGTCGACGCCCGCGAAGATCTCGAGCGCGCCGTATGACTTCGACAGCGACGACGCCATGAGCGGCGTCTTGCCGCAGGGCGCGGGCTTCGGGAACCGGATGTTCGCGACGCGGTCCTCCTGGCGCACCTCCTCGAGGCCCGACAGCAGCTTCTCGGCGCGCGCCTCCATCTGGTGCGCGGCGGCGGCCTTCGTGGCCTTCGCGCCGAACTTCGCGGCCTGCTGGCGCAGCGCGCTCGCCTTCTTCTCGGCGTTCTGGCGCTCCTTCTTGCGGCGCTCCTCGTCGGCGACGCGCTGGCGCTGGTAGTGCTTCCAGCCCATGTTGTAGATGTCGATGACCTGGCGGTTCGCGTCGAGATAGAACACGCGGTTGACCGTCTCGCCCACGAGGTCGACGTCGTGGCTGATGACGATGAGGCCGCCGCGGTAGCCCTTGAGGAACTCGCGCAGCCACACGACGCTGTCGGCGTCGAGGTGGTTGGTCGGCTCGTCGAGGATCATCGTGTCGGCGTCGCTGAAGAGGATCCGCGCGAGCTCGATGCGGCGGCGCTGGCCGCCCGAGAGCGTCTTGAGCGGCTGGTCGAGGATGCGGTCGGGCAGCGAGAGGTTGCTCGCGATCGTCGCCGCCTCGGCCTCGGCCGCGTAGCCGCCGATCGACTCGAAGCGCTCCGTGAGGCGGCCGAAGCGGCGCATCGCCTTCTCGGCGACGGCGGGGTCGTCGGATCCCATCTCGTCGGTCGCCTGCGCGATGCCCGCCTGCAGGTCGCCGAGGCCGCGGGCGTTGAGGATCCGCGTGCGCGCCAGCTCCTCGGGGTCGCCGGAACGCGGATCCTGCGGCAGGTAGCCGAGCTCGCCCGACAGCGTCACGGTGCCGTCGGACGGCACGAGGTCGCCCGCGAGCACCTTCGTCAGGGTCGTCTTCCCTGCGCCGTTGCGGCCCACGAGCCCGACCTTGTCGCCGTCCCCCACGCGGAAGCTCACGTCGCTCATGAGCAGACGCGCGCCCACGCGGATCTCGAGGTCGCTGACGGCAAGCACTGTGCACCTGTTCCTTCGTCGTGGTGGGGATTCGGCCCGAACGGGGCAGCCTTCCATTATAGGGAGGAGCCACTGACAGCCGACCGACCCCGTGGTGCCGAACGGCGCTCCCCGCGCAGGTTATGCGCCCAGAACGACAGATTGTGCGGGATCCGCGCACCGAATTCCTGCAGGTGTTGAAATCGGTTCAGTTCCACGCAACCGCCTCAGGCACGGCGTCGCCGCCTGCCCGGAGGACGAACACCTGCAAGGAGAGCAGCTGTGATGAGCAGTACGGCAAGGAAGCCGATGAAGAATCGGACCTTCCTCTGGATATGGGTTCCGATCCTCGCCCTCGTGACGGTCGTCGCGATCGGCGCGAACGTCGCGATCGGGCAGTTCCGCACCGCGATCGAGTCCTACATGGGCACGGGCACGTGGGAGATCAGCAACGAGCCCGAGACGGAGGGGTGGGACACCGACTACAACACGTCGGAGTTCTCGACCGTCGATGACGCGAAGGCGAACTCGGCCGAGACCGTGCGTCGCATGGCCGAGGAGGGCATGACGCTCGTCAAGAACGACGGCGCGCTGCCGCTCGCGGCCGGATCCGTCACGCTGCTCGGCCGCGGCGCTGCCGACCCCATCTACGGCGGATCCGGATCCGGCGGCGCCGACACGCGCACCGCGGTCGACATCCGCGCCGGCATCGAGGCGGGCGGCTTCACCGTCAACGACACCGTCTACGACCTGCTCGCCGACTTCGCGGCCGACAACGCACCCGCGGACGGCGGCCGCACGAACATCGTTATGGACGAGCCCGAGAACTCGAACTACAAGATCGGCGAGATGCCGGTTTCGGGCTACACGGACGAGGCGATCGACAGCTTCGCCGAGTACGACGACGCCGCGATCGTCGTGATCGGGCGCGGCGGCGGCGAGGGCGGCGACCTCGCGACCGACATGACCCCGTGGGACGACCGCGCCGAAGACGGCCAGCACCAGCTCGAGCTCGACCAGGACGAGCAGGACATGGTTGCGCTCGCGAAGGAGCACTTCGACACCGTCGTCGTGCTCGTGAACGCATCGACCTCGATGGAGCTCGGCGAGCTGCAGGACGACGAGGGCATCGACTCGATCATGCTCGTGGGCTCGCCCGGCAACAACGGCTTCGAGGCGCTCGGCTCGCTGCTCAACGGCGACGTGAACCCCTCGGGCCACACGACCGACATCTACTCGCGCGACTTCACGGCGGATCCGTCGTTCCAGAACTTCGGCGACTACGCCTACGAGAACATCGACGACGCCTACTTCGTGAACTACGAGGAGGGCATCTACGTCGGATATCGCTACTACGAGACCGCCGCGGTCGAGGGCTTCATCGACTACGACGAGGCGGTCGTGTACCCGTTCGGCTACGGGCTGAGCTACACCGAATTCTCGTGGTCGGTGTCCGACCAGCGCCTGGGCGATGTCGACGGCACGATCGAGGTCGACGTCGCCGTCACCAACACGGGCGACATCGCGGGCAAGGACGTCGTGCAGCTCTACGTCTCGGCCCCGTACACGCCCGGCGGCATCGAGAAGTCCGCCGTCGTGCTCGGCGACTTCGCCAAGACGCCCGTCATCGAGCCGGGCGACACCGAGACCGTGACCCTGCAGCTCGCGGTCGAGGACATGGCGTCGTACGACTGGCGCGGCGCCGGCGCCTACGTCCTCGAGGAGGGCGACTACGAGATCCGGATCCAGACCGACTCGCACACCGTCGCAGACGGCGTCGACCCGATCACGTACACGGTCGACGAGACCGTGACGTACGACGACGGCCGCGCGAGCGACGTCGAGCCGGCGACCAACCGCTTCGACGACGTCTCGCGGCCCTTCGAGGAGGGCGCGCTCACCGAGTTCTCGCGCGCCGACTTCGCGGGTACGTTCCCGCAGGCGCCCGAGGGCGACGACTTCACGGCCGACGACGCGGTCGTCGAGGGCTTCGAGCCGTACGATCCCGCCGCCGCTGCCGAGGAGCACGCCGATGTCGCCATGCCCACGACGGGCGCCGACACCGACCTCAAGCTCGTCGACCTGCGCGGCCTGCCGAAGGACGACCCCGCGTGGGACGAGCTGCTCGACTCGCTCACGGTCGACCAGATGATGAACGTCCTCAGCACGGGCGCCTACAACACCGCCGCGATCCCCGAGATCGGCAAGATGCGCACGGACGACATCGACGGCCCCGCCGGCTTCAGCTCGTTCATCAACCCCGACCTGTGGACCGGCACCGCGTTCCCGTCGAACTTCCTCATCGCCATGACGTGGAACGCCGATCTCGCGCGCGAGATGGGCACGGCCGCCGGCAACGAGGCGATCACGATGGGCGTCAACGGCTGGTACGCGCCGGCCGTCAATATCCACCGTTCCCCCTTCGCGGGCCGCAACTTCGAGTACTACTCGGAGGACCCGCTGCTCTCGGCGAAGCTCGCGACGCAGGTCGCCGACGGCGCACTCGACTACGGCGTCTACACGTTCACGAAGCACTTCGCGATGAACGACATGGAGACGAACCGCGTCAACGGCAAGGGCCTCGCCACGTGGGCGACCGAGCAGGCGATGCGCGAGATCTACCTCAAGCCGTTCGAGGGCATCGTGAAGGACGTGCGCGGCGAGCTCACCTACCTCGACGAGAGCGGCGAGCAGCACACGGCCGAGATCGGTCTGGGCGGCATCATGAGCGCGTTCAACCTGCTCGGCACGACGTGGGCGGGCGGATCCGAGGCCCTGCAGACAGGCGTGCTGCGCGATGAATGGGGCTTCCAGGGCTTCGTCATCACCGACTTCAACCTGTACGACTTCATGTCGACAGACGAGGGCATCGCGGCCGGATCCGACCTCATGCTCACGTTCCAGAAGCCGGCCGAGGATCAGTCGAGCTCGTACGCCGTCGACAACATGCGCACGGCGATGCACAACCTGCTCTACACGGTGGCGAACTCCAACGCCGTGAACGGCATGGCGCCCGGCGCCAGCATGACCTATCACATGGCCGGATGGGAGATCGGCGTCCTCGTCGGCACCATCGTGCTCGCGCTGTTCGTCATCGCGGGGGTCGTGTGGGTCGTGATCCGCGTGCGCCGGCACGCAGGCCGCCCCGTCGTCGAGTCCGACGCGCAGGACGGCTGACGGATCCGGGAGGGCGCGGCCCGTGCCGCGCTCTCCCCTCCGCGTTCCCTCTCCACCCCGCACCGAAGGCATCCCATGACCCGCGAAGACCTCATCGCACAGCTGAGCCTCGAGGAGAAGGCCGCGCTCCTGAGCGGCGAGAACACGTGGCAGACGCGCGCGATCCCCCGGCTCGGCATCCCGAGCATCTGGCTGTCTGACGGTCCGCACGGCGTGCGCAAGCAGACGGGATCCGGGGATCACCTCGGCATCGCCGCGAGCGAGCCCGCCACGTGCTTCCCGACGGCGGCGACGCTCGCGAACTCGTGGGACACGGCGCTCGTCGAGCGGGTCGGCGCGGCGCTCGGCTCGGAGGCCGCGGCGCAGGGCGTGCACGTGCTGCTCGGCCCTGGCCTCAACATCAAGCGCAGCCCGCTCGGCGGGCGCAGCTTCGAGTACTACTCGGAGGACCCCTTCGTCTCGGGTGCCCTCGCCGCCGCGGCCGTGCGCGGGATCCAGTCGCAGGGCGTGGCCGCGACGCCCAAGCACTTCGCCGTCAACAGCCAGGAGCTGCGGCGCATGGCGAGCGATTCGGTCATCGACGAGCGCACGCTGCGCGAGCTGTACCTGTCGGCGTTCGAGATGGTCGTCACCGAGGCGCGCCCCTGGGCGATCATGTCGTCGTACAACCGCGTCGGCGGCGTGTACGCGCACGAGAACCCGCACCTGCTCACCGACATCCTCCGCGACGAGTGGGGCTTCGACGGCGCCGTCGTGAGCGACTGGGGCGGCGGGAACGACGCCGTCGCGGCCGTGTCGGCCGGCGGCACGCTCGAGATGCCCTCCCCCGGCTTCGCGTCGGCGCGCCAGATCGCGGCCGCCGTGCGCGACGGATCCCTCGACGAGGCCGAACTCGACGCGCGCGTCGGCGAGCTCTTGACGCTCATCGAGCGCACGACGTCGGGATCCGCGAGCGCCGCGCACCCCGCCGCGCACCACTCGCTCGCGCGCCGCGCCGCGGCCGAGAGCGCCGTGCTGCTGCGCAACGAGGGCGATTTGCTCCCCCTCGCGCCCGGAACGCGCGTCGCGCTCATCGGCGAGTTCGCGCAGAACCCGCGGTACCAGGGCGCGGGATCCTCGCTCGTCAACGCCGTGCGCGTGACCGACCTCGTGAGCGCGGTCGCCGAGACGCCGCTCGAGCTCGCCGCGTACGCGCAGGGCTTCCGGCGCGACGGATCTGACGACGCCGCGCTCCGCGACGCCGCCGTCCGCGCGGCCCGAGACGCCGAGGTCGCCGTCGTCGCGCTCGGCCTGCCCGAGAACGCCGAGTCGGAGGGGCTCGACCGCGCGACGCTCGAGCTCCCCGCAAACCAGATCGAGCTGCTGCGCGCCGTCGTCGCCGCGAACCCCCGCGTGGTCGTCACGGTGAGCGCGGGCGGCGCGATCGAGATGCCCTGGGCAGACGACGTGCGCGCGATCGTGCACGGCTACCTCGGCGGCCAGGCCGGCGCGGAGGGCATGCTCGACGTGCTCACGGGCGCCGTGACGCCCTCGGGCAAGCTCGCCGAGACGATGCCGATGTCGGTCCACGAGACGCCGACGGCGGGGGCGTTCCCCGCCCGCGGCGCCGCCGCCGAGTATCGAGAGGGTCCGTTCGTCGGCTACCGCTACGCCGAGACGGCGGGCGTCGACGTGCGCTACGAGTTCGGGTTCGGGCTCAGCTACACGACGTTCGCCTACTCCGACCTCGTGGTCGATGAGGACGAGGCACGGTTCACGATCGAGAACACCGGCTCCGTCGCGGGGGCCGAGATCGCCCAGGTCTACGTCGCGCGCCGCGGCGACAGCCGAGTGATCCGCCCGGCCCGCGAACTCGCCGGCTTCACGAAGGTCGAGCTCGCCCCCGGCGAG
>JAJUIM010000370.1 GCA_029267645.1 Microbacterium sp. | reverse complement strand
TCCTACGGCCGCGCGACGCAGCGAGGGAGCCTAGTGTGGCCGCATGGACGAGGAACTGCGGTCGGAGTTTCGGGCACTCATCGCGGAGCGGCGGGAAGAGGCGCTGCGCGCGCTCGAACGCGGGCGCGACGGGCTCGAGGAAGTCGGCCGCGCGCGCTCCGCGGCGACGGCCGACGACGAGCACGATCCTGAGGGGGCCACGCTCGCGGAGGAGTGGTCGCGCGTCGCGGGTCGGAACGCCGCGGCGGAGGCCGAGCTGCGCGCGGTCGACGAAGCCGCCGCGCGGCTCGCGGACGGCACGTACGGTGTCTGCGCTCGCTGCGGCGAGAGGATCCCTGCCGATCGCCTGCGGGCGCGTCCGACCGCGACGATGTGCGTCTCGTGCGCGTCGAAGCGCTGATCCGGTTCTCCACAGATTCGCCGAATCCGCGATATCCATCCCCAATCGGGCGGATCCGCGCCGCACGGCCCCACGGGATTCGCCAGGCTTCTGCGCATGACACACGACACGACACTGGAGAAACTCCGGCGAAGCCCGCTCACCGACGACCGCGACCTCGTGCGATTCGTGGGTGGCATGCTGCACAACGCGATCACGACGCGGCTCTGGGTGATCCTGCTCGACGACGAGATGCGCTCGACCGACGTCATCCTTCCCCTCGACGATGCGCCGGAGGATCCGCGCGCCGTCGTCGCGATGCCCTCGAGCGGACCCGTGCGCGCGGCGCAGATGATGGGCGAGCGCGTCGCGAAGATCATCGATCACACGCCCGCGCGCGCCGTCGCGGTGGTCTGGGAGCGCCCGGGGCCTCCCGGCGCGAGCGGCGACACGCTGCTGTGGGTCGGGGCGATGCGCGAGGCGTTCGCGCGGAACCCCGGCGCCCTGCGTGCTCAGCTCGTGCTGTCCGACGAGGGCGCACACCTCATCGGCGAGCCCGTCTCGAAGCGCGCGGCGTGAACGAGATCGCGCCCCGATCCGTGCGGATCGGGGCGCGATTCGTCGTCGCCGAGGTCAGGCAGCGAGAGGCGGCAGGGCGGCGTAGGCCGCGTCGCCCTGCGCCGAAGGCGCGAAGTCGAAGCCGTTGTCGCCGTACAGGTCGTCGAGCTCCTCCTGCAGCTGCTCCGGGTCCTGCTCGAACATCTCGGGGTTCTCCTCGTAGTAGCGCTCGAGCTCTTCGGCGGCCTGCCCGAACGCGGCGATCGTGATGAACGTCAGGATGATCATGCCGATGCCGATGAGCGTCGCGACGCCGCCGACGATGACCGCAGCGAGGCTCATCCCGCGCCCGTTCGCCTTCTTCACGAGGGCGATGATGCCGATCACGAGGCCCGCGACCGCGACGAAGATGCCGAAGAAGACGACGAACGGGATGAAGCAGAGCACCGCGCCGATGATCGCGAGCACCATGCCCGTGATCGCGAGTCCCTTGCCGCCAGACGACGGCTTGCCGGACGGCGCGGCCGGCGGGTAGGCCCCGTACGGCGCGCCGGGCGGCGGGGGAACGGGCGATCCGTAGCCGTCAGACGGCGCGGCGGGCGGCGGCACGGCCGCGCCCTGCTGCCCGACGGGCTCGGCCGTGGGCGGCGCGGGGTACTGCGGCGCCGCGGCCTCCGGAGCCGACGGGTAGACCTCGGTCGGCCGGTGGCCCTGCGACGCGCTCTGCTCCGGCGCGGGCGGGAAGACCTCGGTGGGCTGGTGGTCAGGCGAGGCGCTGTCGGGCGTCGACGACTCGTTCTGCGCGGCGGGGTCGTTCCAGGGGTACTCCTGGCGGTTCTTCTCGTCGGACATGTCGCTCCTTGATCGCGCTGCTCGGCCTCGACGGCTCGTTCCGCTGTGCCCGACGTGGGCGCCCGCGGTGCCGACGTTGACCCGTACGATCCGAGCTTATCGGCCGCGCTCTGCTGCGCCTATGGGGGGTATCCCTTCGCAACGGAATCTGGTGGGCTGCTCGGAGCCCATCGACAACTAAGCGACTGGTGTAGAAGTATGCGCCGATCAGGCGCGATTTCGACACAGAGGGAGGAGATCCATGGCACGGTTCGACGGCAAGGTGATTCTGATCACGGGCGGCGGCTCGGGGCTCGGCCGCGCGACGGCGGTGCGCGTCGCGAAGGAGGGCGCGCGGGTCGCGCTCGTCGACATCTCGGAGAAGGGGCTCGCGGAGTCCGTCGAGGCGATCCGCGAGGCGGCGCCGGAGGCGCAGACGATCACGGTCACGGGCGACGTCTCGAAGGAAGCGGACGTCGAGGCCTACGTCGCCGCGACGCTCGAGGCCTTCGGTCGCATC
>JAJUIM010000398.1 GCA_029267645.1 Microbacterium sp. | reverse complement strand
CGGCTGCGAGGAGGTCGATGTCGCCGAGAACCTCGCGATCGAGCGCGCGAAGCAGCTGTTCGGCGCCGAGTTCGCGAACGTGCAGCCCCACTCGGGCGCCTCGGCGAACGCGGCCGTGCTGCACGCGCTCGCGCGCCAGGGCGACACCGTGCTCGGCCTCTCGCTCGACCACGGCGGCCACCTCACGCACGGCATGAAGATCAACTTCTCGGGCCGCCTCTACGACATCGTCGCCTACGGCGTCGACCCGAAGACCTCGCTCGTCGACATGGACGAGGTGCGCCGCCTCGCACGCGAGCACAAGCCGAAGGTCATCATCGCAGGCTGGTCGGCCTACCCCCGCCAGCTCGACTTCGCCGCGTTCCGCGAGATCGCCGACGAGGTCGGCGCCTACCTGTGGGTCGACATGGCGCACTTCGCGGGCCTCGTCGCCGCCGGCGTGCACCCCAGCCCCGTGCCGCACGCGCACGTCGTGTCCTCGACCGTGCACAAGACGATCGGCGGCCCCCGCTCGGGCTTCATCCTCTCGAACGACCCCGAGATCGCGAAGAAGATCAACTCGGCCGTCTTCCCCGGCCAGCAGGGCGGCCCGCTCATGCACGTGATCGCCGCGAAGGCGACCGCGTTCAAGCTCGCGGCGACCGAGGAGTTCGCCGACCGCCAGAAGCGCACGGTGCGCGGCGCGCAGATCCTCGCCGAGCGCCTCACGCAGCCCGACGTCGCCGAGGCCGGCGTGACGCTGCGCTCGGGCGGCACCGATGTGCACCTCGTGCTCGTCGACCTGCGCGACGCCGCGATCAACGGCAAGGAGGCCGAGGACCTCCTGCACGAGATCCGCATCACCGTGAACCGCAACTCGGTGCCGGACGACCCGCGCCCGCCGATGGTGACCTCGGGCCTGCGCATCGGCACGCCCGCGCTCGCGACGCGCGGCTTCGGCGACGAGGAGTTCACCGAGGTCGCCGACATCATCGCGACCGCGCTCAAGCCCGAGCCCGACATCGCGGCGCTGCGCGCGCGCGTCGCGAAGCTCGCCGACGCGTTCCCCCTGTACCCGGGCCTCGAAGGCGCCGGCCAGGGCTACGCCGGCGTCTGATGCAGCGCGGAACGACGAAGGGAGAGGCCGCATGACGGCGAAGGTTCTCGACGGCAAGGCCGCATCGGCGGCCATCACGCAGGAGCTGGCCGAGCGGGTCACGGCGCTGAAGGAGCGGGGCGTCACGCCCGGCATCGCGACCGTGCTCGTCGGCGCGGATCCCGCCTCGCAGCTGTACGTGGGCATGAAGCACCGCAAGTCCGAGTCGATCGGCATGAACTCGATCCAGCGCGAGCTGCCGGCCGATGCGACGCAGGAGCAGGTCGAGGCGCTGATCGACGAGCTCAACGCCGACCCCGCGTGCCACGGGTACATCGTGCAGCTGCCGCTGCCGAAGCACCTCGACACCGACGCGATCCTCGAGCGCATCGACCCCGCGAAGGACGCCGACGGACTGCACCCGACCAACCTCGGGCGCCTCGTGCTCAACGTCAACGCGCCGATCCACACCCCGCTGCCGTGCACGCCGCGCGGCGTCATCGAGCTGCTGCTGCGGCACGACTACGACCTCAAGGGCAAGCACGTTGTCGTGGTCGGCCGCGGCGTGACGATCGGCCGATCGATCGGGCTGCTGCTCACGCGGCGCGAGATCAACGCGACCGTGACACAGGTTCACACGGGCACGGTCGACATGCCGCAGTACCTGCGCCAGGCCGACGTCATCGTCGCCTCGGCGGGCGTGAAGCACCTCATCCGGCCCGAGGACGTCAAGCCGGGCGCCGCAGTGCTCGACGTGGGCGTGACGCGCGAGGCGGATCCCGAGACCGGCAAGCAGAAGGTGTTCGGCGACGTGGATCCCGCCGTCGCGGACGTCGCCGGCTGGCTGTCGCCGAATCCCGGCGGCGTGGGGCCCATGACGGTCGCGCTGCTCATGACGAACGTCGTCGAGGCGGCCGAGCGCACGCTGGCCTGAGTCATGCGCAGAAGGGGTGCGGAGGGCGATCGATCGCCCTCCG
>JAJUIM010000295.1 GCA_029267645.1 Microbacterium sp. | reverse complement strand
CCCTACGGCGTGACCACGCTCGCGCGGGGGAGCGGCTCGTCGGGGCAGGTCGTGAGCACGCGGACCATTGCGTCCTGCTCGGCCTCGGTCACCCACAGCTCGTAGGCCTGCTTCACCGCGACCTGGCGGGCGACGTACTCGCAGCGGAAGCTCTTCTCGGGCGGCAGCCACGTCGCGGCGTCGCCGTCGCTCTTCGACGCGTTCGTCGGTCCATCGACCGCGAGCAGGTTGAGCGGATCGTTCGCGAGCAGCTCGCGCTCGTCGTCGCTCAGCTGCTGCGCCCCCTTCTGCCATGCGTCACTCAGCGCGACGACGTGATCGATCTGCACGGCGCTCGAGGTGGTCTGGCCTCGCTGGAAGTCGATCGTCGCGCCCGAGTACGGATCGTCGAGGACCCCCGTCAGCACGATGCAGTCGTGCGTGCCCCGCTTGAAGGTGAGGTCGGTCATGTCGCGCGCGAGCACGTCGTTGCGCGCGTCGCAGCCGTTGCGGTCGGGATCCTGCCACCCGGATCCGAACTCGTCGCGGTCGTAGCCCGTCTTCGCCGCGCGCCCCTTGACCGTGAGGTCCTGCGCGGCCTCGAGCGCGGATCCCTGCGGTGCTTCGATCGGCGCCTCGACGAGCGTCCACCCGCCGATCGCGAGCGCCACGACGGCGACGCCGAGGGCGAGCCAGGTCTTCCGCGTTCTCTTCCTCACACCGGTCCTCTCGTGCGGCGGGCAGTCTTCCCAGTCTGCCGTGCGGATCGGCGCTCGCCGCGGCGCGGCACGCGTCCTAACCTGGCCGTATGGTGACGATCGGCGACGACTGGATCCCGCACCGGCGCGCGAGCGACCGCGAGCTCGTGGGGTGGATCCGCCCCGCCGGTGACGCGTGGCAGGCCGTGACGCTGTTTGCGCGCCCCGCGACAGACCCGGTCGAGTGGGACGTCGCGGAGGACGCGCTCGAGCACGCGAGCCTGTCGTGGATGGCCGAGCCGTGGATCCTCGAGCGCGACGGCCGCGCGATCCGCGTGCGCATCGTCGAGTTCCGTCCGGACGAGCCCGGCGGATCGCCCGGACGCGTCGTCGTGAAGACCGACGACTTCGGCGCGATCGACGTGCCGTACGAGCTCATCGATCTGCCGTGGCCTCCGCCGCCTGAGCTGCGGGAGCTCACGGAGCACGACGCCGCGCAGCCCTGGCGCTGACGCCCCTCACCCCGGCAGCGCGTCGAGGAACGCTCGCGGATCGGGAGCGTCAGCGGGCGCCTGGATCGCGACGGCGTCCGCACCCGCGTCGGCGAGCTCGGCGACGCGCGTCGCGATGCGCCCCGACAGCCCGGATCCGCGCGGGTCGATCTCAGTGAAGACCCGCACGCGCGTGCGGCCGGGGCGCCCCGAGGCCTCGCGACCCTCGTCGATGATCGCGCGAGCTGCGCGCACGTCGTCGGCGTCGTTGACGCTGTCGAGCAGCACGCTGTCGCCGAGCTCGCCCGCGAGGCGCAGAGTCTTGGGCCGCGTCGCGCCGATCGTGATCTCGGGCGGCAGGGCGGGCGGCCGCCCGAGGGCGACGCCCTCGAGGTGCACGTAGCGGCCGTCGACGTCGACCGTCTCGCCCTCGAGCAGCGCCCGCACGGCCGTGACGTATTCGCGCAGCAGCGTCAGCGGCGACGCGACGCGAGCGCCGACCTGCCCCATCCAGTCGAGCACGCCGTGCCCGAATCCCGCGACGAGGCGCCCCGGCGCGAGGCGGGCGACGGTCGCGACCTCCATGGCGGCGAGCGCGGGATTGCGCAGCGGCACGGGCATCAGGCCGATGCCGACCGCGAGGCGCTCGGTCGACAAGAGCGCGGCCGTCGCGCTCGTGAGGCCGCCCTCGAGGAAGCAGTCCTCCCACAGCCACAGCTCGGCGACGCCCGCGGCGTCGAGGTCGCGCGCGACGGACGGGAGCTGCTCAGGCGGCGAGTCGGGGCGGAAGACGAGGCCGATGGGAAGGGGCGAGGAGGTCATGCGGATCATGGTGGCATCGACGTCCGACATTCGACAGCGGTTCGTGTGTCGGGGGTCGGTGGGATCCTCATGACATGGACGACGACGAACCGGGCACACCGGGCGGCACGGCAGAGCGGCCGGCGGTGTTCTTCCGCGACGCAGCCGAGTTCCGCGCGTGGCTCGAGCGCCACCACGATTCGGCATCCGAGCTGTGGATGGGGCTGCGGCTCGCCCACGTGCCCGACCGCGGGCTCACCTGGGGCCAGGCGGTCATCGAGGCACTGTGCTTCGGGTGGATCGATTCGGTCTCGCAGCCGATCGACGACGACTCGCGCCGTCAACGATGGACGCCGCGGTCGGCGCGCAGCACGTGGTCGAAGGTCAACATCGCCCACGTCGAGCGCCTGCTCGAGCAGGGGCGCATGCATCCCGCGGGCATCGCGGCGTACGAACGGCGCAGCGAGGCGCGATCCGGCACCTATTCGCACGAGAACCCCGAGGCCGAGCTCACGCCCGGGCTACAGGCGATCCTCGATGCGTCCCCGGCCGCGCTGGCCTTCCTCGCAGAGGCGACGCCCGGATACCGCAAGGCCGTGCGGCACTGGATCATGTCGGCGAAGCAGGAGACGACCCGAGAGCGCCGCGCGCGCCAGCTCGCCGACGACAGCGCCGCCGGACGACTCGTGCCGCCCCAGCGCCCCGGCAAGACGCCGGCCTGGCTCGCCCGCGCCGCTGCCGCGGCCCACAAGGCGGGGTAGCCCCACTCCCGTTCCACGCCGATGGCATTCGCAGACCCCGCCAGTAGGATTGGAGGGCCGCGCGAGCCGTTCCGGCCGCGCCGATTCCCGCCCTCCGACCATAGGAGCCACCGTGGCCGAACAGTCCCGCCTCGACAAGGT
>JAJUIM010000065.1 GCA_029267645.1 Microbacterium sp. | reverse complement strand
GCAGCATGGTGCGGGTGGGGTTGCGGCCGAGGCCGAGCTTGCCCACGACCGCGCCGCCCGCGATGAAGCCCGTCGACGCGAGCGCGAACACGACGCCCCACACCTCGACGCGCATGAGCTCGAGGCCGTACGGATCCATGAGAGCCATGTACACGCCGCCCACGAAGTTGTTGAGCATCGTGAAGAAGATGAGGAACAGCAGGCCGTGCGCGCCGCGCACGGCGCGCCACCCGCCCCGGATGTCGACCCATCCCGTGGGCGCCGTCTCGGGATCGGCCGCGACGACGCGCGGCTCGTCGATGCGCAGCGTGAGGAGGTGCCCGAACGAGATCGCGACGGCCGAGACGCCGATCACGAGGGTCCACCCCATGCCGAGCAGGCCGACCGCGAGGCCCGAGAAGACGCTCGTGACGAGCATCGTGACGCCCTCGACCATGCCCACGAGGCCGTTGGCGTTCGCGCGGCGATCGTCGGGCACGAGCAGCGTGACGGCGGTCGACAGCGTGATGCCGCGCAGCTGCTCGACGACGGCGCCCGCGAGCATGACGGTCGCGAAGATCCAGAACCACGGCCCCGAGAGGTCGACGATCGCCGCCTCGCCCACGGCGAAGAACAGCAGCGCGTCGAGCAGGAACACGACGAGCGCGACGCCCGTGCCCCACACCATGACGGGCTTCTTGCGGAACCGGTCGACGAGCGTGCCGAAGAACATGCTCGACAGCGCGACGAACAGCATGAGCGCCGCGCCGATGACGGCCGTCGACAGCACGTTTCGCGTCTCGAGGTAGATCCAGAACGTCAGCGCGAACCACAGGAACATCGTCGAGACGTTCGCGATCGCCGTGTTGACGAGCAGCGCGACGAACGTGCGCGCGCCGTTCGGCGTCGCGGCGATGCGGGGAGGCTGCGGTTCCACGAGGTGAGCGTAACCAGCAACCTCCGACAATCGAAGGGTGTCTGGCGCCGAAGCCGCGCACTACCCTGGCGTCATGGCGACAACGGCTCCGCGCGAGGTGGGCGGGATCCCCCTCATCGACGCCCGGAACGGGGCGGATCCGGGGCGCGAAGCGCCAGTCGTCGCGACCGCCGCGGGGCGAGTGCGGGGGTTCTGGCGGGGCGAGTGCGCGACGTTCACGGGGATCCCGTACGCCGCGCCGCCCACAGGCGAGGCGGCCTTCGCGCCGCCCGTGCCGCACCCCTCGTGGGACGGCGTGCGCGACGCGACGCACCAGGGCCCGACACCGCAGAAGGGCGCGACGGGCGTCACCCTCATCCCCGAGCCGAGCGTGCCCGGCACCTCGACGCTCAACGTCAACGTCTTCACGCCGGATCCCTCGCCCGAGGCGGGGCTGCCCGTGCTCGTCTACATCCACGGCGGTGCGTACGCGTCGGGATCCATCGCGAGCCCCTGGTACGACGGGGCCGCCTTCGCGCGCGACGGCGTCGTGACCGTGACCCTGTCGTACCGCATCGCATTCGCGGGATTCGGGTGGGTGCGGGGCGCGGCGCAGAACCGCGGCGTGCGCGACTGGATCCTCGCCCTCGAGTGGGTGCAGGAGAACATCCGCGCGTTCGGAGGGGATCCTGACCGCGTCACGATCGCGGGCCAGTCGGCGGGCGGCGGGGCCGTGCTCACGCTGCTCGGGCTACCCCAGGCGCAGCACCTCTTCCGGGCGGCGTGGAGCATGTCGCCGACCCTGTCGGTCATCGGGCGCGACGAGGCGCTCGCGCTCGGCGACGCGATCGCGGCCGACGCGGGCGCGGAGAACACCGCCGCCTCCCTCGGCGCGCTCGGCCGCGGCGTGCTCGCGCAGGCGCAGAAGCCCCACATCGCCGGATCCATGGGGCTCGGCGGCATGCGGCGGACGATCGAGCGCGGCCTGCACATCGGCCCCGTCGTCGACGGCGACCTCATCGACCGCCCGACGCTCACGGCGCTGCGCGGCGGCATCGGATCCGACAAGCCGCTCGTCATCGGATCGGTCGACGACGAGTTCACGATGGTGCTCACGCCGTACGAGCGCCTGCTCGGCCTGCTGCCCGGCGCCGTCGCGCTCGGGATCGTCGGGTTCTTCGGCGCGACGGCGCGCGCGTACCGCGCCGCGAACCCCGACGTGCGCGGATCCGTCCACGAGCTCGGCCGCTACGTGAGCGACATGGTGTTCCGGCGGCAGGTGCGCCGCGTCGCAGACGCGAGGCGGCCCGAGAACACGTGGGCGTATCGGTTCTCGTGGCCCTCGCCGACGATGCGCTGGGCGCTGCACTGCCTCGACGTGCCGTTCTTCTTCGACGTGCTGGGGGCGCACGGCGTGGCGCGCGTCGCGGGCGACGCGCCGCCTGCGTCGCTCGCCGCTGAGGTGCACGGATCCGCCGTCGCCTTCATCCGGGACGGCGCCGCGCCGTGGGATCCGTGGACGGCCGCGCGCGTGTTCGACACGCCCTCGCGCACCGAGGCGCGCGGCTACGACAGCGTGCGGCCGCTCGGCTGACGCGCGGATCAGCTGAGCTCGGGGATCACCCGCTGCTCGAACAGCTCGACGCCGCTCGTGTCGTAGGCCATCTCGGGGAAGTAGCTGATCGTGTAGTCGGCGCCCGCGTCGGCGAGGGCCCGGAAATGCTCGGTCACCTGCTCGACCGTACCCACGGCGGGGTTGCCGCGGCCGAAGTTCGCCATCGTCTGCTCGTATGCGTCGCCCAGGTGCGGCTTCAGGCGCGCGCCGATCGCCGCGACGCGGTCGGCGACCTCGGCCTCCGTCTCGCCGATCACGACGTTGTTGTTGGTCGTGCGCACGATCTCGGTGTGGTCGCGGCCGAGCGCGTCGCAGTGCTCGCGCAGGACGCGATCCTTCTGCCGGAACACCTCGACGTCGCCGCCCGCGAAGTTCGTGTACTGCGCATGCCGCGCGGCGATCTTGAGCGTGACCTTCTCGCCGCCGCCCGAGATCCACAGCGGGATGCCGGGGCGCTGGATTGGCAGCGGGCGCACGATCGCGCCGTCGACCTGGTAATAACGGCCGTCGAGCGTCGCGGATCCCGTCTCCCACGCCTGGCGCATGATCTCGACGCCCTCGCGCAGCATGCGCAGGCGGTCGCCGATCGCGGGGAAGCCGTAGCCGTAGGCCTCCCACTCGTGCTCGTACCAGCCGCCGCCGATGCCTAGCTCGAGGCGTCCGCCCGAGACGTGATCCACGGTCGCGGCGACCTTCGCGAGGTAGGCCGGGTTGCGGTAGCCCATGCACGTGCACATCTGGCCGAGCCGCACGCGCGACGTCGACGCCGCGAACGCCGACATGAGGGTCCACGCCTCGTGCGTGGCCTCCTCGCTCGGCACCGGCGTCGTGTGGAAGTGGTCGTAGACCCAGATCGACTCCCACGGCCCCTCGTCCGCGCGCTGCGCGAGCCGGCGCATCGTGGCCCACTGCTCGTCCGGGTCGATGCCGACGAGGTCGAATCGCCAGCCCTGCGGGATGAAGGTTCCGAATCGCATGCCGCCAGGCTAGCGCCGCCCCGCTCCCCTGTCCGCAAGTCTCCGCCAAGTCCTCAAGTCTCCGCCAAGTCCGTGCGGACTGCGGCGAGACTTGGCGGAGACTTGTGGACTTCTGGGCCTGCGACCCCGCGCGCCGTGGCCGCTACCGGATCACGACGGCGTGGGGGATGCGGTCCTGCATCACCTCGATGGCGCGAGGGTTGCCGTCGACGAGCACGGCCTGGCGCCCGAGGCGGCTCGCGACGGCACCCGTCGTGCCGGATCCGGCGAAGAAGTCGAGCACGCGGTCGCCGGGGCGCGTGGACGCCTTGATCATGCGCTCGAGGATCCCCTCGGGCTTCTGCGTCGGGTAACCGGTGCGCTCGGATCCGCTCGTCGGCACGATCGTGTGCCACCACACGTCGGTCGGCAGCTTGCCGCGCGCCGCCTTCTCGGGATCCACGAGGCCCGGGGCCATGTACGGCTCGCGGTCGACCGCGTCGGAGTCGAAGTGGTACCGCTCGGGATCCTTCACGTACACGAGGATCGTGTCGTGCTTCGTGGGCCACCGCGAGCGGCTCTTCGCGCCGTAGTCGTACGCCCAGACGATCTCGTTGAGGAAGCTGTCGCGCCCGAAGACGGCGTCGAGCATGACCTTCGCGTAGTGCGCCTCGCGATAGTCGAGGTGCAGGTACAGCGTGCCGTCGTCGGCGAGCAGCCGCCACGCCTCGCTCAGCCGCGGCTCGAGGAACGCCCAGTAGTCGTCGAAGCGGTCGTCGAACGTCGTGAGGGTCTGGCGGATCCGCTCGTACTTGCGGCCGTGGAATCCGTTCCACACGGGGTTCTCGGTCGCGTTGAGGAAGTCGTCGCCAAAGAGGGCGTCGGGCGTCTCGTCCGCAACCTTGTCGATGTGCACGGCGTCGGGCGCGTGCGTCACGCGCTGCGTCGTGTGCTGGCGCCGGCGGCCCGTGTTGAACGGCGGATCCAGGTAGATCATCGTGAACGCGCCGTCGGGCAGCGTCTGGATCACCTCGAGGTTGTCCCCGTGGTGGATCGCGACGGGCGCGCCCCTGCTGAGGCCCCGCTGCGGGGCGGAATCGGCGAGCGTCACGGGACCCGATGCAGCCACTCGGGGGTCGAGAACTTCGTGCGCACGAGCTCCTCGGCTGCAGCGTATTCCTCTTCCGTGATATGTCCGCGCTCGGCGCCCGTGAAGCCCTGGAACACCTCGATGAAGCGGTCGAGGATCGCGCGGCGCTCCATGCCCGTCTGGCTGCGGATGGGATCCACGCGCTTCGCGGCGGACGTCGTGCCCTTGTCGCTCAGCTTCTCGCGGCCGATGCGCAGCACCTCGGTCATGACCTGGCCGTCGATGTCGTAGCTGAGCGTCGCGTGGTGCAGGATCCCGCCGCCCGCGAGGCGCTTCTGCGCAGCCCCGCCGATCTTGCCCTGCGGGCTCGTGATGTCGTTGAGCCCCTGGTAGCTCGCCTCGATGCCGACCGAGTGCAGCGCCTGCAGCACCCAGTCGTCGAGGAAGGCGTACGAGTCGGCGAAGGTGAGGCCCGCGACGAGCGACGACGGCACGTACAGCGAGTAGGTGATGATCTGGCCCGCGCCCATGAGCATCGCGCCGCCGCCCGAGATGCGGCGCACGACGTCGAAGCCGTGGCGCGCGGCGCCCTCGGGGTCGACCTCGTTCTTGTACGACTGGAACGAGCCGATCACGACCGCGGAGCGATCCCACTCCCAGATGCGCAGCGTGGGCCTGCGGGCGCCGGATCCGACCCGCTCGGTGAGCACCTCGTCGAGCGCGAGGTTCATCATGGGCGACACCGCGGGGTCGTCGACGACCTCCCACGAGAAGTCGCTCCACGTCGACGCCGTGACGAGCGCACGGCGCACGGCGGTGCCGACCGACTCGGGCGTGAAGCCGAGCAGCTGCGCGCCCTCGGGCAGCGCGCCGCGCACGGCGGCCGCGATCGTCGGCACGTCGGCCGTCTCGGGCAGGCCCACGACGGCGCGGTTGATGTCGCCGAGCGCCTCGTCGGGCTCGAGGAAGAAGTCGCCGGCGAGCGCGAACTCGCTGATCCTGCCGTCGGTCACCTCGAGGTCGACGACGACGAGCTTGCCCCCGGGAACCTTGTACTCACCGTGCATGCCCTCAAGCGTAGTCGCGGCGGATCCGGGCGAGCCCGGCGGTCACGCCGCGGGGAAGCGCGCGTCGAGCCAGGCGAGGATGTCGGCGCGCACGCGCTCCTGCTGGAACCCGTTGAGGATCTCGTGCCGCCCCTCGTACACGCGCGTCGTCACGTCGGAGAAGCCCGAACGGCGGCGGTACGCGTCGGCCAGGCGGTGCACCGAGCGCGGCCCGCCCACGGGGTCGTCGCGACCCACGAGCAGCAGGGTCGGGGTGTCGGGCAGGCCGCGCGCGGGCAGCCCGTACAGCTGCACGGCGCCGCGCACGCCGAAGAGCCGCAGGAGCGGCTGCTGCACCGTGAGCGGATCCGCGATCGCCGCGTCCTGCACCGCCGGATCCTCCGAGATCCACTCGTTGCCCTTCGCACCCGGGCCCGCCCACGCCCTGTTGAGGGGCCCCGCGTTGAGCGCGCCCGGCCACAGCAGCGACGAGCCGACGAGCACGATGCCGTCGTACGCGCCCGGGTGGCGGTTCACGAGCTTCTGCGCGAGGAAGGATCCCCACGAGTGGCCGAGGATCACGAGCGGCCCGCCGCCGTGCTCGTCGCGCGCGATCTGCGACATGCGCCACGCGGCGTCCTCCGCGGCGCGGTGCCCGCCCGCGCCGAGGCGCCCGAGCAGGTCTGCGGATCCGTGCTGCTCGAGCCCCGTGCGGCCGTGGCCGCGGTGGTCGTCGGCGTAGGCGGTCCAGCCGGCCGCGGCGAGCGCCGACAGCAGCCGCTCGTAGCGCCCCGCATGCTCGCCGACGCCGTGCAGGACGTGGACGGCGCCGCGCGACGGGCCGTCGGGGCGGGCGACGTCGTAGTGGATCCGGGTGCCGAGGTGGTCGACGAACGAGGCCATGCCGCAATCCTCTCAACACAACGCAGTCACGGCGAAGGCGTTCGGGCCCAGTTCTCGGCGTGTCGCCCGGCGACGCCGCCGAATTGACTGCGTCGTGTTGGGCACGACATTAATAAGCTAAGCTAAATATTCGCATGAGCAATGAATCCTCCCTCTCGACGGAAGCATCCGATCTGCGGGCCGCGACACTGCGGCTCGCACGCAGGATCCGGCAGCAGCGGTCGGTGACGGGCATGACCGACGGCCAGTTCGCCGTGCTCGTGAATCTGCACCGGCACGGCCCGCACACCCTCTCGGCGCTCGCGGATCGCGACGGCGTCACGGCACCGTCGATGAACCGCACGGTCAACGCGCTCGAGGAGGCCGGGTACGTCACGCGCGTCGCCGACGCCGACGACCGCCGCAGGGTGCGCATCGCGATCACCGACGCCGGGCACGACGTCGTCGACGACACCGTGACCCGCCGCGACACCTGGCTCGCGCAGGTCCTCTCGAGCCTCGACGCAGGTGAGCGACGCACACTGCACGAGGCGGCCGAGATCATCCTGCGGGAGGTGCACCGATGAAGGCGATGTTCCGCTCGCTCGGCGTCTTCAACTACCGCCTGTGGTTCATCGGCGCGCTCATCTCGAACGTCGGCGCCTGGATGCAGTCGACGGCGCAGGACTGGGTCGTGCTCACGGAGCTCACCGACCACGACGCGACGGCCGTCGGCTTCACGATGGCCTGCCAGTTCGGCCCGCCCCTCGTGCTCGCGGGCGTCTCGGGATACATCGCCGACCGCTTCGACCGGCGCAAGCTGCTGCTCGTGACGCAGTCGAGCCTCGGCGTGCTGTCGCTGCTCATCGGCGTGCTGCTGCTGACCGGCGTGCTCACGCTGCCGATCATGCTCTGCATCGCGCTGCTCGTGGGCATCGTGAACGCGATCGACAACCCCACGCGCCAGGCGTTCGTGACTGACGTCGTCAGCCGGTCGCAGGCGTCCAACGCCGTCGCGCTCAACTCGGCGTCGTTCAACATGGCGCGCCTCATCGGACCCGCCGTCGGCAGCCTGCTGCTCATCGTCGTCGGCAGCGGCTGGGTGTTCCTCATCAACGCCGCGACCTTCGCGGCCATGCTCGCGGCGATCATCGCGATGCGGCGCGACGAGCTGCAGCCGCGCACCGCCTCGTCCCGCGGATCCGGGCGCCTCGCCGACGGCGTGCGCTACGTCGCCGGGCGCCCCGACCTCATCGTGACCTTCGTCATGGCGTTCCTCATGGGCGCGTTCGGCATGAACTTCCCGATCTTCGCCTCGACCATGGCGGTCGAGTTCGGCCGCGACGCCGACGGGTACGGGCTGCTCAGCTCGACGCTCGCGATCGGATCCCTCGCGGGCGCCCTGCTCGCCGCGCGGCGCGACAGGGCGCGGCTGCGCGTCGCGATCCTCGCCGTCGGCGGCTTCGGCCTCGTGCAGATCCTCGCGGCCATGACACCCGCCTACCTCGCCTACGCGGCCGTGTGCGTGCTCGCGGGCTTCTGCACCGTGACGTTCCTCACAACCGCGAACGGCTACGTGCAGACGACGACGGATCCCGCCTTGCGCGGCCGCGTGCTCGCGCTGTACCTCGCCGTGATGATGGGATCCACGCCCATCGGCGCGCCCATCGCGGGCGCGGTCGCCGACGCGTGGGGGCCGCGCGCGGCAATCGTCGTCGCGGGCGTCGCGGGGCTCGCCGCCGCCGCGATCGGCGCGGGGTGGCTGCTCGCCTCGGGCCGCCTCCACAGGGCCGACACGGGCGGGTTCCGCCTCGCGCTCGAGGAGACGCGGCCGATCGACATCGTCACGCAGGCGGTGCCGCAGCAGCCCTCGACGAACGACACGATCGCGCAGACGACGTCGGCCCAGCCCACGCTGCGCGACCGCACGCGCGACGACGACACGTGACGCGGCCGCCCGCGAGGTGGTTCGATGGATCCATGTCGCTGAGTGCCGTCGTCGCGACCGCCGAGGGGCGGTACGTGGATCCCTGGCACCCCTTCGCCGAGACGACCCCCGCGCTCGCGGAGGCGCTCGAGGCCGCGGGCTTCCGCACGCGCATCGCGCCGGTCGACGAGGCGCTCGCGCTGCTCGACGGCGCCGACCTGCTGGCCGTCAACGCGGGGGATCCATGGCGCCACGATCCGCCGCCGATCGGCGCGCCGGGGGCCGCCGTCGCCGGCCTCGGAGCCGCGCTCGAGCGCGGCATCGGCGTGCTCGCGATGCACACCTCGCTGGCG
>JAJUIM010000160.1 GCA_029267645.1 Microbacterium sp. | reverse complement strand
TCAGTACCCCACCTCGGGGTAGCGCCACCCCCGCCACTGCTCGAACGATCCCTGCACGAGCTGGCTCGCGGTGCGCTCCCACGTGTGCTTCGAGGCGTGGCGGATGTACATGTATCCGAGGCTCTGCGTGCGGAAGCCGACGAGGCCCTGCGTCTCCGCGCGGATGAGCACCGAGCGGTCCGTTGAGTTGGGCGTGGGCCGCCACCCGCCGAGCGCGTCGAACGTCGCGCGCGAGAGCAGCATCGCCCCGCCCGCGAGCTGGTCGTGGTAGCGCTCGGTCGCGAAGGTCCTGTGCACCGTCTGCCCGACCTCCTCGAAGAAGAGGAACTCGGTCGTCTTGCCGACGACGTCGGCGCGCGAGTAGAGGTGCGCCAGCACGAGGTCTGCGACGTGGTGCTCGCTGTACCAGTCGTCGTCGTCGAGCTTCGTGATGAGGTCGCCCGACGAGCGGCGCACGCCCTCGGCGAGCGCGCCGCCGAACAGTACGGTGTCCGGCACCTCGACGATCGTGTAATCGAGGTCGCCGAGCTCGGCCCCCTCGAGCGACGGCGCGGGCACGCCGTGCACGACGACGATGACCTCCATGTGGGCATAGGTCTGCCGCGCCATCATCTCGAGCACGCCCGGCACGAGCTCGCTGCGCATGGTCGAGAGGATCACGCTCACGCGCGGCAGGTACCGCTCGCCCGTGACGTGCGTGATCGACGACGCGAGCCGGAAGAATCCGCCGTGCTCGCGCATCGCGACGCGCCGCGCCTCGACGCTGCGCAGGTCGCGGTCGAGCCCCTTCGCCTGCCGGTAGGGCCGACGGATGATCGCCGCGAGCTCGGGCGCGAGCGCCTCGGCGGGGATCGCCGCCGACTCGGGCAGGCTGTGCAGGATCGTGTCCGTCGCGGCCATCTCGGCGAAACGCGCCGCGAGCCCCTCGGGCACCTCCGCGATGCCCGACAGGTCGACGCTCTCGACGCCTCGCAGCTGCCGCACGACGGCCGCCGAGAGCGGACGCTCGACGTCGAACTCGATCGGGTGTCCCATGCCGGCCTCGACCGCGACGATGACGCCGCGTCGGCCGCGCACCGTCAGGCGGCGCGCCGGCCGCGACGGCTTGAACGTCAGCTCGCGCCCGATCGGGTTGTGCACGTTGAGGTCGACGACCGGCAGCTCCGTGCGCGGATGACCGTGCGCGGCCTCGAGCGTGGGGATATGGTGCGTCGCGAGCTCGTCGGCGAGGCGGCGCGGGCCGCCGATCAGCACGTCGGCGCGCTTCAGCCCCACCCCCTGCAGCCGGTCGACCATCGGCTCGAGCGGCGGCACGGATCGCGTCGGCAGGAGCGGCAGGATCTCCTCGCCAGCCCCGTCGGCCGCCGCGACGAGCGGGAACCCCGCGCCCGCGAACGGCGTGTTCGGCGTGAAGAGCGAGATCATCGCGTTCGCGATCTCGGAGACGGGCCGTGGCGACGTCGTCCGGACGACCGCGCCCGCCCCGCCCCTCGGGCTGCCGAAGCGCACGTCGTAGCCCGCGAGATCGCGCACCTGGCCGAGGCGACCCCGCCAGCGCGGCACGGGCGCCTCCCAGTGCGCGAGCACGACCTTCAGCTCGGTCGTGCGACGCTCGGGGTTGCGCGGCAGCGCGAGGTGACGCAGCAGGTCGACGTCGGCCGCCTCGACCTCGATGCGCGGATCCTCCGCGTCGACGCCGATCGCCGACGCGACGTCCTCGGGCGTCTCGAGTCGGCGCGCGCCGTCGGTCTCGGCGGTGCGGGCGGATCGTCGCATCCAGTGCCTCCCAGAGCTCGGGGGTGTCGGGCGCACACAGGCTACCCGGGGGTCGTATGGCGTTGCGGTCAGGCGCGCTGTTCGAGTGACGTCACGAGGTCGGCGTACTGCTCGGCCATGCGCTGCGGCGGCCGCGCGTCGGCGAAGCGGCGCGCCGCCTCGCGCGCCTCGGGGCGCCGGAACCAGGGATCCTCGATGAGCGACGCGAGCGACGCGTCGGCGTCCGCGCGGTCGAAGAAGCGGATCCACTCCTCGCCGCCGAACTCGGCCACGAGGTGCGGCTCGTCCGGGAAGATCACGGGCACGCCGTACGTGGCCGCGAGGAACATGTTGCCCGAGTTGAGGATCGCCCGATACGGCAGCACGAGCACGTCGGCCGCGCCGAACCACACGGGCACGTCCTCCGGCAGCACGCGCTTGAGGTGGCTCGTGACCGTCGCGGGCCCCTGCTCGAGCTCGTCGAGCAGGTGGTCGACATGGCCCTGCGGCCGCCCCGCGAGGAGCACCTCGATGTCGGCGCCGTGCTCGCTCGCGATCCGCGACGCGGCGACGAGGTGCTCGATGCCCTTGTAGGGGCGGATCCAGCCGAAGAAGAGCACGCCCGTGCTGTCGGGGCGGGCGCCGAGCTTCGCCCGCGCCTCGTCCTGCGCGAGGGCGGGACCGTAGATGCCGTCGTAGCTCGAGTGCGGGATCTCGACGACCTTCTCGGCCGGGACCTCGTACTTCTCCGCCGCGAGCTCGGCCGTGTGCGGCGAGATCGTGTGGATGACGTCGGCGTGCCGCACGAGGCCCTCGTGCAGCCGCACGGCCTGCCCCTCGAAGCGCGTGTCATGCGGCAGCACGTTGTGCAGCGTGAAGATGATCTTGCGCCCCCATTGCTTGGCGCTGAAGAGCGCGTCGAGGAAAAGCGTGACGCGCCGCGTCGCGTCCTGCGACGACTCCGCCCACTCGGTCACGGGGCTCGGCCACTGCACGTGGATCACGCCGCGCCGCTCGGGCGAGGTGAGCTCCACCATCGCGTCGAAGAAATCGGGGCGCCCAGCGAGCTCATAGCCGCGGGCCACGACCTCCGACTGCAGCAGCTGCACGTAGGGGTTGTCGTGCCACCCCGGGAAGTTGAAGATGCGGCGATCAGCGGGCGCGGAGGACATGTCGGCATCTTATCCAGCGCACTCCCGCGCTGCCCGGACGGCGCGTGTGAGAGCGATTCCGCGATATCGGCGTTCTCTGAGGGGCGACCGTTACAGGATGGTTAAACTGCCCGAGTGACTTCCGCCGATCTCCGCACCGAAGCGCCCGTGATTGTCTCCCGCAACCGCTGGCGCGATGTCTTCGACGGGACCGTTCCCGACGACTGGCAGCCGACCATGTCGGTCTCCGTCATCATCCCCGCCTACAAGAGCAAGACGCTCGAGTTCACGCTCGCGTCGCTCGCCGCGCAGGACTACCCCGAGGACCTCATGGAGGTCGTCGTGCTCGACGACGGCGGCGGCGAGGAGCCCGTCGTGATCGGCGAGTACGCCCCCAAGAACACGCGTCTCATCCGCATCCACGAGGTCAGCGACGGCTGGGGCCGCTCGAACGCCACCGACATCGGCATCAAGGCGACGACGGGCGACATCATCTACTGGTGCGACTCGGACATGATCCTCTTCCGCGACAACGTGCGCCAGCACGCGAAGTGGGCGCACTTCATCCCCGAGGCGGCCACGATCGGCGAAAAGGGCTTCATCGAGGAGTGGGATTACACGCCCGAAGAGGTCTACCGCAAGGTGCTCGAGGGCACGATCGGCGACGACTACGACCCGACGACGCTGCACGAGCACTGGTCGAAGGAGATCTACCGCAAGACCGACGACCTCAACGACTCAGACGGGCGCAACTACTCGACGCACATGGGCGCCTGCGCGACCGTGACGCGCGCCGTGTACGACCGCACCTTCGGCCAGGACACGCGCCTGCACCTCGGCGAGGACACCGAGATCGCCTACCAGCTGTGGCAGGCCGGCGCCGTGTTCATCCCCGCCCACGACGCCCGCTCGTGGCACATGGGGCCCGGCACCGTGCAGCACCAGGGCGAGCTCGTCGCCTGGCACAACGACGTCCACTTCGCGCAGCGCATGGCGATCCCCCGCTACCGCCGCAAGGCCGACAACCGCATCTGGGAGGTGCCGCTCATCAAGGTCGTCACCGAGGTGACGCCCGAGACGGCGAAGTACGCGCGGCCCGCGATCGACCGGATCCTCAACAACACGCAGACCGACGTCCACGTCGTGCTCGTCGGGCCCTGGTCCGAGCTGCACGAGGGCCGGCGCCGCATGCTCGCCGACCCCATGAACGAGCTCTACCTCGTGCGCGAGTGGTTCCGCACCGACGGCCGCGTGATCTTCGCCGAGGAGCGGCCCGAGAGCGTCTTCCCCGCCCCGTTCCGCGTCGACATGCCGATCACGGTCGAGCTCGCGAGCGGCAGTCTGCAGGAGATGTACCGCCGCATGGACAAGCCGTGGCTCGGCGCCATGCGCTTCTTCACTCCCGGCCACTCGAACGACGAGGCCGTCACGATCTGGAACTCCGCCGTCGTCGAGCGCGCCCGCGCCTACGTCACGGACGACCGCTCGCTCGAGGACGTCGTCGCGCAGATCGCCGGCTTCGAGTGGGCCTCGAGCGAGGCCGCACTCCTCTCCGACCTCCGCGAGAACGACCATCTCGGCGACCGCGTGGTGCGCGTCGACCCCGAGGTCGAGCGGCTGCAGCACGAGCTCGCCCAGATGCGCGTGCGCGCCGAGCGCGCCGAGGCTCCCGTCTCGGCCCCGCGCGCCGTTGCCCGCAGCCTCAACGCGCGCACGGGCGGCCGCGCCGGCCGCCTCGCGCGTCGCGTGAACGGCCTGCTCGGCGGGCTGCCCGCCCGCATCGCCCGCGGCCTGCGCCGGATCCTCGCGCGGTAAGCCCCGGAGCGCATGACGACGAGGGCGGAGGCACGACGAGCGGCGACCCGATCCTTCCGGCCCGATATACAGGCATTGCGGGCGCTTGCGGTGATGAGCGTCCTGCTCTATCACCTGTGGCCGAATCGCCTGACGGGCGGCTTCGTCGGAGTCGACGTATTCTTCGTCATCAGCGGCTACCTCATCACGTCGCACCTCGTGCGGGAACGCGCGACGACGGGCCGTATCGCGCTCGGGCGGTTCTGGGCGCGTCGCGCCGCGCGGCTGCTGCCTGCATCGCTGCTCGTGCTCCTCCTCGTCGCGTTCGCGACCGTGATCTGGGCGCCGAACGCGCTCTGGCCGCAGTTCCTCGGCGAGGTCACCTCCTCGGCGCTGTACGTGCAGAACTGGAATCTGCTGCTGAACAGCGTCGACTAT
>JAJUIM010000364.1 GCA_029267645.1 Microbacterium sp. | reverse complement strand
TGCCGCTGGAACGCGTAGAGGTCGTCGGTCGCCTGCGACGCCGCGATCTGGTCGCCGCCCGCGATGATGGGGCCGCGTTGCACCTCGTACGAGTCGTACAGTGTGCGCCGATTGTTGGGGTCGCTCGCGAGGTTGCCGGCCGCGAACACCTGGATGATGCTCGTGGATCCGAACAGTGCGAGGAACATGAAGGCGACGATGATGCTCAGTCGCCGGATCTCCTTGGTCATCAGCCGATCACCGCCCTGGGCTGTCTGCGTACGGCGTCGCTCACGCGCAGGAGGATCGCCACGATGAGCCAGTTGGCCACGAGGGAGGACCCGCCCGCCGCGAGGAACGGGGTCGTGAGGCCGGTGAGGGGGATCACGCGCGTGACGCCGCCGACCATGATGAAGACCTGCAGCGCGAGCGTGAAGGCGAGGCCGACCGACAGCAGCTTGCCGAAGTCGTCCTGACCCGCGACGCCGATGTGGGCGCCGCGGCTGACGAACACGAGGTACAGCGCCAAGATCGCGAACAGGCCCGCGAGCCCGAGCTCTTCGCCGAGGCTCGGGATGATGTAGTCGCTGTTGGCCACGGGCGTGAGGTGCGGGCGGCCCTGCCCGAGCCCCGTGCCGAACATGCCGCCGTGCGCGAGGCCGAAGATGCCGTTGACCAGCTGGAAGCTGCCGCCCGTCGGAGCGTTGTACAGCGCTTCGTCGAAGGGATTGATCCACGCGTTGAAGCGGTTGTGCACGTACGGCATGACGAACGTCGCCGCGACGGCGCCTGCCGCCGCGAGGCCCACGCCGATGAGCACCCATCCGGTCTTGCCCGTCGCGACGTAGAGCATCGCGACGAACATGCCGAAGATGAGCATGCCCGTACCGAGGTCGCGCTGGGCCACGATGATCACCATCGAGATGAGCCACACGACGAGCAGCGGGCCGAACTCGCGGGCGCGCGGGAACGTGAAGCCGAGGATCCGCTTGCCCGTCGACGCGAGCGACTCGCGCGTGCGCACGAGGTAGCCGGCGAAGAAGATCGCGAGGCAGATCTTGGCGATCTCGCCGGGCTGGAAGTTGAAGCCCGCGATGCTGATCCACACCGTCGCGTTGCCGCCGCCGTTGAGGAACGGGATGAACGGCAGGATCAGCAGGATGATGCCGACGAAACCGAAGATGTAGGTGTAGCGGAACAGCACGCGGTAGTTCGCGAGGAACCACACGACGACGATCGCGAGGACGATCGACAGCGTCGCGTACATGAGCTGGTGCTCGCCCGCGTTGGTGTCCATCGCGAGGTCGATGCGATAGATCATCGCCGTGCCGAGGCCCGTGAGCAGCAGCGAGACGGGCACGAGGAACGGGTCGGCCTGCGAGGCGCGGATGCGCAGCACGACGTGCAGGGCGATCGCGAGCACGCACATCGCGCCGACGAACCACAGCACGGGCGGGTCGATGCGCTCGATCGCGCCGAACTGCACGAGCACGAACGCGGCCGCCGTCAGGACGATCGAGAACAGCAGCAGGATGAGCTCGCGGTTGCGCAGGCGCTGCGCCTTGCGCATGCGCCGCAGCTCGCGCTTCACGCCCCGGTCGGGGGCGGCGTCTTCCACGACGTCGGTCATGCGTCACCTCCGCCTTCCGGGGTCGGGGTGTCCGAGGGCGACGGACTCGGGGTCCGCGACGGGCTCGGCGTGGGCGTGGGCGTGGGCGTCGGCTCGGGTTCGGGCACGCGCGATCGCAGGTTGTCGACGATCTGCTGTGCGTGCGCGAGCGAGTCGGCCGGGATGGTCTCGAGGGTGCGCGTGAGCCACGCGTCGGGCAGCTCGTCGAGCGGGATCCCCGTGTCTTCGTAGGCGGTCGACAGCGCGATCGGCCCGACCTGCTGCTGGATGCCCTGATAGATGACGACGCTGTCCTCGTCGGCGCCCACGTAGTAGCGGGTCTGCGTCCACGAGTAGAACAGCCAGCCGCCCGCGACGACGCCGGCGAGCAGCAGGACGATCGCGCCGATCCCGACGATGCGCCGACGGCGCGACCGCCGGCGATCCTCGGCGATGAGCTCTTCCAGGTACTCGGTGTCGGGCTCGAAGTGGCTCGGCTCGTTGGCGGCGGCGCGCTGCGGGTGCAGCCAGCCGGTCGGCAGGAGCGAGCGCGAGGCCGGCACGTCGACGCCGTCGGGGTTCGACGCGGATCCGACGATCGTGGGGGTGCCCGTGTGCAGCGGGTGGTGTCCGCCGACGTCGACGATGACGACCGTGACGTTGTCGGGAGCGCCGCCGTCGAGCGCCTGCTTCAGGAGGTTGTCGGCCGTGCGGCCCGGGGGCAGCTGCTGC
>JAJUIM010000435.1 GCA_029267645.1 Microbacterium sp. | reverse complement strand
GTCGAGCACGAGGCGGCCGGTGTTCTCGGGGAACAGCTCGGCGTACGTCGCGCCGAGGAACGTGCCGTACGAGAAGCCGAGGTAGCTGAGCTTCTCGTCGCCGAGCACGGCGCGGATCAGGTCCATGTCGCGCGCCGCCTGTTGCGTCGTGATGAACTCGAGCGTCTCGCCCGACTTCTCGGCGCAGCCGTCGGCGAACGTCTCGGCGCCCGCGGTGAGCGCGTCCTCCCACTCCGGCGTGCCGCGCTCGGCGTCGGGCACGTCGTAGAGGTAGGCGTCCATGTCGGCCGCGTCGAGGCACTCGACGGGGGTGGACCGCCCGACGCCGCGCGGGTCGAAGCCCACGACGTCGAACGATTCGAGCAGCGGTTCGCCGAGCCCGTCGTACTCGAGCGACTGGTGCAGGTAGTCGATGCCCGATGCGCCGGGACCGCCCGGGTTCACGAGCAGCGACCCCTGCGAACCCGCCGGACGGTCGGCGGGGCGCGAGATCGCGAGCTCGATCTCGCCCGCCGACGGATCGTTCCAGTCGAGCGGGGCCGTGATGGTCGCGCACTCGACCTCGACCGACGTCATCGCCTCGTCGCACGCCGCCCACTCGGGCGGCTGGTCGTAGAACTCGAGCAGCTCGTCGGGCACGCCGTCGAGCACGGGCGCCCGCTCGGCCGCCGCGCCGGATCCCGAATCGATCGCGAACGGGTTCGCGCAGGAGGCAGCGAGCGCCGCGACCGCGACGACCGCGAGGGCGGCCGCGCCGCGCCGGATCCTGGTGGGCAGGCTCATGGTCTCCTCCCGCTGACGATCGTCACGAGAAGGCTCTCGAGCGCGAGCGTCGGCTGCACGTTGTGGCCGAGCGCCTCGCGCGTCTCGGCGATGTGGTCGAGCACGACGAGCGTGCGCGCGGGCGACCACGCGGACGCGACGGCGCGCATCTGGTCGCCGAGCTCGAGGTTGATGATGCCGACCTCGCGCCCGAGCTGCAGCAGCACGATGTCGCGGTACAGCGACTGCATGTCGGTGAGCACGCGGTCGAGGCCGTCGCGCACGCTGCGCTTCGAGCGCTTCTCCTGCTCCTCCTTCAGCGCGTTGAGCTGCGAACGGACCGCAGGCGGCACCTTCGCGCCCTCGGCCACGCCGACGGTGCGCAGCAGCGACGCGCGCTCGGCCTCGTCGCGCTCTGCCGTGAGCGCCTTCGCGTCGTCGGTCGCGGCCTGCACGATGCGCCCCGCCACGTCGACGACGTCGCCGATGCCGCGGACCTTCAGCACGTCGCGCAGCGTCGCGTCGCGCCGCTCGCGCGACGCCTCGTCGGTCGCGAGCCGCCGAGCCATGCCGATGTGGCGCTGCGCGTGGCGCGCCGCCTGTTCGGCGACGTCGGGCGCGACGCCCGTGCGCGCGACGAGCAGGCGCGCGACGTCGTCGACCTCGAGTTCACGCAGGCGCAGCGTGCGCACGCGCGAGCGGATCGTCGGCAGCAGGTCGGCCTCGCTCGGCGCGCACAGCACCCAGATCGTCTGCTCCGGCGGCTCCTCGAGCGCCTTGAGCAGGACGTTGGAGGTGCGCTCGCTCATGCGATCGGCGTCCTCGACGACGATGACGCGGAACCGCCCGACGCTCGGCGCGTAGTACGACCGCTCGACGATCTCGCGCGCCTGGCGGATCGTGATGATCACGCCCTCCGTGCGCAGCTGCGTGAGGTCGGGGTGCGTGCCTGCGAGCACCTGCTGCATCGTCGCCGTGTCGTCGTCGCTCGAGGCGATGAGCGCCGCGGCGAACGC
>JAJUIM010000378.1 GCA_029267645.1 Microbacterium sp. | reverse complement strand
GCGTCGGCTCGTCTGACACGTGATCGCCTCCCCCGCGCGAAATCGGACTCGCTTCGACAGACTAACGGAGCGAGCCTGGCGCTTTCGTTCGCGAGCGGTCAGGGCTGGTCGTTCCCCTGGGCCCCGTTGCCGTTCCCCTGGGCCCCGTTGCCGTTCTCCTGGCCGTTGCCGTTGCCCGGCTGCTCGCTGGGCGAGGGGGACGGCGTGGGCTCGTTCGACACGGTCTGCACGGGCGACATCGACGCGGCGGCCGAGTTGCGCTGGCCCGAGTCGGTTGCGCAGATCGCGCTGTACGACGCGCCCACGGCCTGGGCGTCCTCACCGATCGTGATCTGCGTGACGTAGCCGTCGGCGCCGAAGACGCGCTCGGTGGATCCGTCGTCGAACGTCGCGCCCTGCACGGAGACGTTGTAGCCCTGCAGCGTGCCGGTGCCGCTCGGGCAGGTGTACGGCGACCAGTTGAGCTGCGCCGTGCCGCCCTGGACGGGCTCGCCCGTGAGCGTCGGAGCCGACTCGGGCGCCGGGATCTCGACGAGGTCGCCGTAGGAGGTGACCGTGACGGTCGTGCCGGGCGAGACGAATCCGCCCGGGTCGACCTGGTAGATGAGGCCGACCTCGTCTTCGGTCTCGGCGGCGTCGCCCGTCTGGCAGCTCACCGTGATCTGCGCGCCCTGCTCGCTGACGCGCTGGCTCGCGCCGTCGCACGTGAGGCCCTCGAGGCCCAGCGCCGTGACGTCGATCAGCTCGGGCGTGGGCGTCGCGGACTCGGTCGGCTCTGCCGACGGGGTCGCCGTCACGGTCGGCGTGGGCGTGGCCTCGCCCTCGTCGCCGGCGTCGAAGAAGCCGGTCATCATGGCCCACACGGTGCCGCCGATCACGACGACGAGCAGGATGATGAGCGCGATGAGCGGGCCCGTCCACGGGCTGCGCTTCTTTTTCTTCTTCTTGGCCGCGTCGTCGCCCTCGGCGGGCGGCTCGCTCATGGGCAGCGCCGCCGTCGTGGGCATCATCTGCGTCGCGCCGCCCGCGCCGAGGAGCTGGGTCGTCGCGTCGTCGCCGAGCGCGCCGCCCTCCGCGATCATGGGGGCCGCCGCGATCGCCGCGTCGAGATCCCCGCGCCGCAGCGCGTTGCACGCGCGCGAGACGGCCGCGGCCGAGGCTGGGCGATCCGCCGGCTTCTTCGCGATCATCGACATGACGAGGCGCCGCACGGGAAGCGGGACGGTCTCGGGCAGCGGCGGCGGCGTGTCGTTGATCTGCGCCATCGCGATCGCGACCTGCGACTCGCCCGTGAAGGGGCGCTTGCCCGCCAGGCACTCGTACGCGACGATGCCGAGCGAGTAGATGTCGGTTGCGGGGCTCGCGGGGTGGCCGGAGGCCTGCTCGGGCGAGAGGTACTGCACCGTGCCCATGACCTGGCCCGTGGCCGTCAGCGGCACCTGGTCGGCGATGCGCGCGATGCCGAAGTCGGTGATCTTCACGCGGCCGTCGGGCGTGATCAGCAGGTTGCCGGGCTTGATGTCGCGGTGCACGAGGCCCGCGGCGTGCGCGGCCTGCAGCGCCGAGGCGGTCTGCGAGACGTAGTCGAGCACCTTGTCGGCGGGCAGCGACGTGTCGCGCTCGAGCATGGTCGAGAGCGCCTCGCCGGGCACGAGCTCCATGACGAGGTAGGCCGAGCCGTTCTCCTCGCCGTAGTCGAAGACGCTCGCGATGCCCTCGTGGTTCACGAGGGCGGCGTGGCGGGCCTCGGCGCGGAAGCGCTCGAGGAAGCCAGGATCCCCCATGTACTCGTCTTTGAGGATCTTGATCGCGACAGTGCGGCCGATGACGTGGTCGGTCGCCTCCCACACCTCGCCCATGCCGCCGATGGCGATACGGGAACTCAGCTCATAACGCCCGCCGAACGTCACACCCTGCGTTGGCCTCATTGTGCGAGCACCGCCTCCATGACCTTCTTCGCGATGGGAGCCGCGATCGTGTTTCCTGAACCGTTCTGTCCGATGCCGCCGCCGTCTTCCACCACGACCGCGACTGCCACCTCGGGGTCATCCGCGGGAGCGAATCCGGTGAACCACAGCGTGTACGGAAGATCGCCGCCGTTCTCCGCGGTGCCCGTCTTACCGGCCACGTCGACGCCATCTATTCTTGCACCTGTTGCCGCGCCCTCTGCGACGCTCGACACCATCATGTCTGTGATGGCATCCGCATC
>JAJUIM010000405.1 GCA_029267645.1 Microbacterium sp. | reverse complement strand
TCGACGCGCGGCCTGCTCGACATCTCGGGCTGGGAGAGCATGGGCTTCGGCGACGCGGCGCAGGCCGTGCAGATCTCGGCGTTCCCCGACCGGTACGACCGCTGGCGCGTCGCGGCCTACGGCTGGCTCGCGCAGCACGGGTGAGTCTGCAGGGCTCTGGCCAGGCCGGATCCTAGAATCTAGGGGTGTCTTCGCATCCTGTCACCGATCCCCTCGTGGGTCGGCTCGTCGACGGCCGGTACCGCGTCCGCGGCCGCGTCGCGCGCGGCGGCATGGCGACCGTGTACCTGGCCACCGACCTGCGCCTGGAGCGTCGCGTCGCGCTCAAGGTGATGCACCATCACCTGAGCGATGACGATCGGTTCCAGAGCCGGTTCATCCAGGAGGCCCGCGCCGCAGCGCGCCTGAGCGATCCGAACGTCGTGAGCGTGTTCGATCAGGGGCAGGACGACGACATCGCGTACCTCGTGATGGAGTACCTGCCGGGGGCGACCCTGCGCGACCTGCTGCACGAGACGAAGCGGCTGTCGATCGACCAGACGGTGACGGTCATGCACGCCGTGCTGTCGGGGCTCGCCTCCGCGCACCGCGCGGGCTTCATCCACCGCGACGTCAAGCCCGAGAACGTGCTGATCGCCGAGGACGGGCGCATCAAGATCGGCGACTTCGGGCTCGCGCGCGCCACGTCGGCGAACACCGCGTCGGGCCAGCAGCTGCTCGGCACGATCGCGTACCTCGCGCCCGAGCTCGTGACGCAGGGCACGGCCGATGCGCGCACCGATATCTACGCGCTCGGCATCATGCTGTATGAGATGCTGACGGGCGAGCAGCCGTACCGCGGCGAGCAGCCGATGCAGATCGCGTACCAGCACGCGACCGAGCAGGTGCCGCGGCCCAGCATCAAGAATCCCGGCGTGCCCGAGCAGCTCGACGAGCTCGTACTGTGGTCGACCGAGCGCGAGCCCGACGAACGGCCCACCGACGCGCAGGTCATGCTCGACAGGCTGCGCGAGATCGAGGATCAGCTCGGCATCGTCCCGCTCCCGCCGCGCGGCCACGCGCCCGCGGCGGATCCCGACGACGAGACGGCGACCGAGGGCGAGACCGCGCTGCTCCCCCCGTCCGTCGAGACGACGGGCGCGACGAGCGTGCTGACCGCGACGGGACCGATCGGATCCCCCGCGGGGCAGAGCCCGAACGCCGAACGACTGCGCGCCAAGACGCACCGCCGCCACGTACGGGGCTGGTGGGCCGCGGTCGTGACGATCGTGCTCGCGATCATCGCGGGCGGAACCGGCTGGTACATCGGGTCGGGCCCCGGTTCGATGGTGCAGGTGCCCGAGTTCGCCGAGGGCACGACGTTCGACCAGGCGGCGCAGGAGCTCGACGCCCTCGAGATCGGTGCCGAACAGGAGACCGCGAACTCGCTCGACGTGCCAGAGGGGCAGATCGTCGAGGTCTCCCCCGCCTCCGGCAGTCGCGTGTACCCCGGCGACACCGTGACGATCACGACGTCGCTCGGACCGGCGCCCGTCCCGCTCGAGTCGTTCCGCGACATGAACCTCGATCAGGTGCGCTCGCTCGCCGAGGACTCGGTACTCACGGTGCGCGACGACGTCGTCGAGACGTTCGACGCGCGCGAGGCCGGGAGCGTCATCGGCGCCCAGGTCTTCCGCCCCGGCGGGTCAGAGGGCTACGGCTGCCTCGACGGCTGCACGGCGCACGAGGGCGACGAGCTCGCGGTCACGCTGTCGGCGGGCCCTGTGCCCGACGTCGCGGGCCTCTCGGTCGACGAGGCGCGCGAGCGGCTCGAGGAGGCGGGCCTCACGGTCGCCGACGAGACCGAACGCTGGTACCACGACAGCGTCGGCGAGGGGCAGACGATCGGCCTCACCGAGAACCCCGACGAGACGGCCCTGCATCCCGGCGACACCGTGACCCTGATCGAGTCGCTCGGCCCGCAGCCGGTCGCGATCCCCGACGTCACCGGCATGACGCGCGACGAGGCGGTCGCGGCGCTCGAGGCCGAAGGGTT
>JAJUIM010000148.1 GCA_029267645.1 Microbacterium sp. | reverse complement strand
GGCGAGGTTCACGACGAGCGCGTCGCCCGCGGCGCCCGCGACTCCGCGCGAGAGCAGGCCGCCCGGGGCGACGGCGGCGCCGATCCGGCGCAACTCCTCAGCAATGCCCGGGATCTCGCGATCGATCACGCGCCGAGTGCCCTCGGGCGTCTGATCGCGCGGCGCGATGCCCGTCCCGCCGGTCGTGACGACGAGCCGAGCGCCTTCGGCGAGAGCCGCGCGAACGGCGCCCTCGACGGAATCGGCGCCGTCCGGCACGATCGTCGTCTCGCACGCGAAACCTGCCTCCGCGAGCGAGGCTGCCGCGATCGGTCCCGCGAGATCCTCGCGCTCGCCAGAAGCCGACCGGTCGCTCACCGTGATGACGACCGCACGCATCAGCAGCGCCCCGGAAACGCCGGCCGCAAACCCTCACCCATCACGCACCGCCCTCATCGAGGAGGTCGGGGCGGCGCTCGCGGGTGCGCTCGAGGGACTGCTCGCGGCGCCACTCGGCGACCTTGCCGTGGTGGCCGCTCAGCAGCACGTCGGGAACCGCGAGGCCGCGCCACTCCGCGGGCTTCGTGTAGATGGGGTACTCGAGCATGCCGAGCTCGTGCGACTCCTCGACGAGGCTCTCGGGGTTGCCGACGACGCCCGGGATGAGCCGTCCGACGGCCTCGATCATCGCCATCGCGGCGACCTCGCCGCCGTTCAGCACGTAGTCGCCGATGCTCACGAGGCGCACGCGGCCGCGGGCCGCGTAGTAGTCGATGACGCGCTGGTCGATGCCCTCGTACCGCCCGCACGCGAAGACGAGCTGTTGCTCGCCTGCGAGCTCGCGCGCCGTGGCCTGCGTGAACACCTCGCCCGAGGGCGTCGGCACGACGAGCACGGCGTCGGGCGCGAGGATCTCGTCGAGGGCCTCGCCCCACGGCTCGGGCTTCATGACCATGCCTGCGCCGCCGCCGTACGGCGTGTCGTCGACCGTGCGGTGGCGATCGTGCGTCCAGTCGCGCAGATCGTGCACGCGCACGTCGAGCAGGCCCGTGCCGCGCGCCTTCCCGATGAGCGACACATCGAGCACGTCGAAGAAGGCGGGGAAGATCGTGACGATGTCGATGCGCACGTCCCCGATCCTATGCGGCGCCGGCCGCGCGCCGCCCGTGCGGCGGGGTGTTTCCGCGACGTTACCGGGGCGTCCCTCGTGCGACGCCGGATCCGTGAGGGGACCGTCACACACGCGTCACGGCGCGGGCGCGGAAGGCGAAACACGCCGTGCATAGCGTCGAGCGCGACAGGTCCGCTTCTCCCCCGGAGGTCGCCATGACAACGCACGTGAGCACGCAGGATCCGCGCCCCACGACACGGGGCCTCACCGTCCGGCCCGGGCGCTGGATCGACGGGTGGGACGCCGAGGATCCCGAACAGTGGGAGGCAGAGGGCCGCGCGATCGCGCGTCGCAACCTCGGGTGGTCGGTGTTCGCCGAGTTCCTCGGCTTCGTCGTCTGGCAGCTGTGGAGCATCGTCGTCGTCATGCTGCCCGGGGCGGGCTTCGACCTCACATCGACCCAGCAGTTCTGGCTCATCTCGGTCGCGAGCCTCGTCGGGGCGACGATGCGATTCCCCTACACCTTCATGGTGGCGCGGTTCGGCGGGCGCAACTGGACCATGATCTCGGCCGCGCTGTTGCTCATCCCCGCGGGCCTGATCGGCGTCGTCGTGCAGTTCCCCGAGACGCCGTATCCCGTGCTGCTCGCAGTCGCCGCGCTCGGCGGCTTCGGCGGCGGGAACTTCGCGAGCTCGATGGCGAACATCACCTACTTCTTCCCCCAGCGCGAGAAGGGGTGGGCGCTGGGCCTCAACGCGGCCGGCGGCAACATCGGCGCGGCCGTCGCGCAGCTGCTCGTGCCGATCGTCGTGACGCTCGGCGCGGTGGGCACGCTGCGCCTCGAGCTCGCAGGGTTCGTATGGATTCCGCTCATCCTCGTCGCGATCTGGGGCGCGTGGCGCTACATGGACAACCTCTCCGACGCGCGCAGCGACCTCGCCGGCGCGCTCGCGGCGGCGCGCGAGCCGCACCTCTGGATCATGGCGCTGCTGTACGTCGGCACCTTCGGATCGTTCATCGGGTTCGCGGGCGTCTTCCCCAAGCTCATCGCGGATCAGTTCCCCGCCTTCTCGACCTTTCAGATCGGATCCGCGTCGCTCTCGCTCGCCTTCCTCGGCGCGCTCGTGGGATCGCTCGCGCGCCCCTACGGCGGGCGGCTCGCCGACCGCTTCGGCGGCGCTCGAATGACGGTCGCGTCGTTCGGGCTCATGATCGCCGCGACAGTCGCGCTCGTCGTCACGCTGCCGCTCGGCAGCTTCTGGATCTTCCTCGCCTGCTTCCTCGCGCTGTTCTGCGCGACGGGCGTCGGCAACGGGGCGACCTATCGCATGATCCCGTCGATCTTCGCCGCGCGCGGCGCCGCGACGGCGGGCCGCGAGCACGCCGTCGGCGCGCAGCGCCGGGGCGCCGCGGCGCTCGGGATCATCTCGGCCCTCGGCGCGTACGGCGGCTTCCTCGTGCCGCAGGTACTCAGCGCCTCGCAGGCGGCGACGGGCGGCTACACGGCCGCGTTCCTCGGCTTCGTCGGCGCCTACGCGGCGCTCGGCGTCCTGACCGCCGCCGTCTATCTCGTGCCGCGCCGCTCGCTCGCCGGACGGATCGTCTGAGCCGTGCGGGGCGACGAGACGCCGCTGCGCGTCGTGCTCGTGGGCTTCGGCCCCGTGGGCGTGCGCTTCGCAGAGGAGCTGCTGCCCGCAGTCGACGCCGGCCGCGTCGCGCTGACGATCGTCGGCGATGAGCCAGACGATCCCTACAACCGCGTGCTCCTCGCGGAGTACGCGACGGGACACGCCGACCGCGACGGCCTGCGGATCGCGGATCCTCGCACCCTCGCAGGCCGCGGCGTCCGCGTACTCGCGGGCCGCGCCGCCGCACGGATCCTGCGCGAGGCGCGCGAGGTCGAGCTCGACGACGGCATGCGGGTCGCCTACGACCGCCTCGTGCTCGCGACGGGCGCCGACGCGACCGTGCCGCGGCTCGACGGCCTCGAGCGCGCGGCCGACGGCTCGCTCACGCACGGCGTGTGCGCGCTGCGGACCATGGCCGACGCCGACCGCGTGCGCGACGTCGTCGCCTCGGGCGGCCGGGTCGTCGTGCTGGGCGCCGGCGTGCTCGGCATCGAGCTGGCGCTGCTGCTCGCCCGTGCCGGGGCGGATCCGCAGCTCGCGCACTTCGGCCCGGGACCCATGCCGCGCAGCCTCGACCGCGGCGCCGCCTCGGTGCTCGTCGGAGCGCTCGAACGGGCCGGCGTCTCGATCGTCCCGCACACGCGCGCAGAGGCGATCCTCACGCGCGAGTCGGCGGACGGCCGCGCCTTCCGGGCGCTCGTCTCGAGCGACGGCCGCACGATCGAGGGCGATCTCCTCGTGCTCTCGTGCGGCGTGCGCCCCCGCACCGCCCTCGCATCGGACGCGGGCCTCCGCACCGCGCGCGGGATCCTCGTCGACGCCGAGCTGCGCTCTTGGAGCGATCCCAACGTCTTCGCGATCGGCGACGTCGCACACGTCGCGGATCCTTCGCACCACGCACACGACCGCGACGTGCCCGGCGGGCCGAGCGGGCTCGTGGGGCCCGGCTGGCGACAGGCCGAGCGTCTCGCGCGGGCGTTCGCGGGCGGGGAGCCGGCGCCGCTGCACGACGAGCCGCCCGGCATCGTCTCGCTCAAGGCCGACGACATCGACGTCGTCGCGGCCGGCACGGTGCCGGGCGATCCGTTCGCGCCCGTGCCACGCGGGGAGCCCGCGCCCGAGATCGCCGTGTGGGCGGATCCCCGGCACGGCACCTACGTGTCGATTGCGACGACCGACGGCGTGCTCGACGGGTTCGCGGCCGTCGGCATGCCGCGCGCCGCCGCCGAGCTGTCGCTGCTCTATCAGCGCCGCGCCGAGCTGCCGAGCGACCGCTCGCTCCTCCTGCGCCTCGACGCCGCCGACGCGCTCGTTCCGCGCCCCGCTGGCCGCGATGAGACCGTGTGCGTGTGCAACGCCGTCACGGCCGGCCGCGTCGAGGACGCCGTGCGCGAGGACGGGTGCGAGAGCGTCGAGGAGATCGCCGCCTGCACCCGCGCCGGCACGGGGTGCGGCGGCTGCCGCGCGCGCATCGCCGAGATGCTCGCCGAGTGGCAGGGGCAGCCCGCGTGAGCGCGGCGACCCACTGCCCGTACTGCGCGCTGCAGTGCGCGATGTCGCTGCACCCCACCGGCGACGAGGCGCTGCCCGTCGAGGTGTCGGGGCGCGAGTTCCCCACGAACCGCGGCGGGCTGTGCCAGAAGGGATGGACGTCGGCCGAGCTCCTCACCCGGCCGGACCGGCTCACGGCGCCGCTCGTGCGCGGATCCGACGGCGCCCTTCGCGAGGCGAGCTGGGACGAGGCGCTGGACCGCGTCGCTTCGGAGGCGCGCCGCCTGCGCGCCGCGCATGGCGCCGACGCCGTCGGCGTGTTCGGGGGCGGCGGCCTCACGAACGAGAAGGCCTATCAGCTCGGGCGCTTCGCCCGTGTGGCGCTCGGCACGAGCCGCATCGACTACAACGGGCGGTTCTGCATGTCGTCGGCCGCTGCCGCCGCGACGCGCGCCTTCGGGCTCGACCGCGGGCTGCCGTTCCCGCTCTCCGACCTCGACACGGCCGACGCCGTGCTCGTGCTCGGATCGAACATGGGCGACACGATGCCGCCGTTCGTGAGGCACCTGCAGGGCACTCGCGCGCGCGGCGGGCTCATCGTCGTCGATCCCCGGCGCTCCACCACTGCGCGACTCACGGACGACGGCGCGGGGATCCACATGCAGCCCGCGCCCGGCACCGACATGGCGCTGCTGCTCGGGCTGTGCCACGTGGTGATCGCCGACGGGCTCTGCGACGAGGCGTACGTCGCGCGCCGCACGACGGGGTTCGAGGAGCTGCGCCGCGCCGTGTCGTCGTGGTGGCCCGAGCGCACGGCCCGCGAGACGGGCGTGCCCGCCCGAACGATCCGCGCCGTGGCGCAGCGGCTCGCCGAGGCGCGCTCGGCGTACGTGCTCACGGGCCGCGGCGTCGAGCAGCACGCCGACGGCACCGACACCGCGACGGCCGCGATCGACCTCGCGCTGCTGCTCGGCCTCGTCGGCCGCGAGGGATCCGGCTACGGCACGCTCACGGGCCAGGGCAACGGCCAGGGCGGGCGCGAGCACGGGCAGAAGTGCGACCAGCTGCCGGGGGCGAGGAAGATCACGGATCCGGCCGCCCGCGCCCACGTCGCGCGCGTGTGGGGCGTGGATCCCGACGACCTGCCCGGCCCCGGCGTGCCTGCCGTCGAGCTGCTCGCGTCG
>JAJUIM010000057.1 GCA_029267645.1 Microbacterium sp. | reverse complement strand
TCGGCCGACGCGGATCCACCGGTGTGGAACGTGCGCATCGTCAGCTGCGTGCCGGGCTCGCCGATCGACTGGGCGGCGATGATGCCGACCGCCTCGCCGATGTCGACCAGGTTGCCCGTCGCGAGCGAACGACCGTAGCAGCGGGCGCAGACGCCGACCGCCGAGTCGCACGTGAGCACGGAGCGCACCTTGATCTCGGTGATGCCGGCCGCGACGAGCTTGTCGATGAGCGGGTCGCCCACGTCCTGGCCCGCCTCGGCGATGACCGTGCCGTCCGCCGTCACGACGTCGACCGCGAGGTTGCGGGCGAACACCGAGTTCTCGACGTTGGCGTCCTTCACGAGCACGCCGTCGGCGCCGACCGCGGCGATCGGGTAGACGAGGCCCTTCGAGGTGCCGCAGTCGTCCTCGCGGATGATGACATCCTGCGAGACGTCGACGAGACGACGGGTCAGGTAACCCGAGTCGGCCGTGCGGAGCGCCGTGTCGGCGAGACCCTTGCGCGCACCGTGGGTGGCGATGAAGTACTCGGCGACCGTCAGGCCCTCGCGGAACGACGACAGGATCGGGCGGGGGATGATCTCGCCCTTCGGGTTGTTCACGAGACCGCGGATCGCGGCGATGTTGCGGATCTGCAGCCAGTTACCGCGGGCGCCCGAGGACACCATGCGGTAGATCGTGTTGTCGGCCGGGAAGGCGTCCTTCATCTCCTGCTGGAGCACGTCGGTCGCCTCGGTCCACAGCGTGGTCAGCTCCTGACGACGCTCGTCGTCGGTCGTCAGACCCTTCTCGTACTGCGACGTGATCTTCGCGGCCTTCTTCTCGTACTCCGCGATGATCTCGCCCTTGTTCTCAGGCGTGACGATGTCGCTCACCGCGACCGTGACGCCCGAGCGCGTGGCCCAGTAGTAACCCGTGTCCTTGATCTTGTCGAGCGTCTCCGCCGTCGTGACCTTCGGGTACTCCTCGGCCAGCTTGTTGACGATCTGCGAGAGCTTGCCCTTGTCGGCCTGCTCGCGCACGAACGGGTAGCCCTTCGGCAGCTGACCGTTGAAGATCATCTGGCCGAGCGAGGCGTCGACGAGACCGTGCGTGTCGTAGCCCTCGGGGGCGTCGCCCTCGAGGAACGTCAGACCCGGCTGGCGGATGCGCGCCTTGGCCTGGAGGTGCAGCGTGCCCTCCTCAAACGCCATCTGCGCCTCTTCGACCGAGCCGAACACGCGGCCCTCGCCCGTCGCACCCTCGATCACCGTGGTGATGTGGTGCAGACCGATGATCATGTCCTGCGAGGGCAGGGTGACCGGACGGCCGTCCGACGGCTTGAGGATGTTGTTCGACGCGAGCATGAGCATGCGCGCCTCGGCCTGCGCCTCCACCGAGAGGGGAAGGTGCACAGCCATCTGGTCGCCGTCGAAGTCGGCGTTGAACGCCGCGCAGACGAGCGGGTGCAGCTGGATGGCCTTGCCCTCGACGAGCTGCGGCTCGAAGGCCTGGATGCCCAGGCGGTGCAGGGTGGGGGCGCGGTTCAGCAGCACGGGGCGCTCGCGGATGACCTCGTCGAGCACGTCCCACACCTCGGGACGCGTGCGCTCGACGGCGCGCTTGGCTGCCTTGATGTTCTGCGAGTGACCGAGGTCGATCAGGCGCTTGATGACGAACGGCTTGAAGAGCTCGAGCGCCATCTGCTTGGGCAGGCCGCACTGGTGCAGCTTCAGCTGCGGGCCGACGACGATGACCGAACGGCCCGAGTAGTCGACGCGCTTGCCGAGCAGGTTCTGGCGGAAGCGACCCTGCTTGCCCTTCAGCATGTCGCTGAGGGACTTGAGGGCGCGGTTGCCGGTGCCCGTCACGGGGCGACCGCGGCGGCCGTTGTCGAACAGCGCGTCGACGGCCTCCTGCAGCATGCGCTTCTCGTTGTTGACGATGATCTCGGGCGCACCGAGGTCGATCAGGCGGCGCAGGCGGTTGTTGCGGTTGATGACGCGGCGGTACAGGTCGTTGAGGTCGCTCGTCGCGAAGCGGCCGCCGTCGAGCTGCACCATGGGGCGCAGCTCCGGCGGGATCACGGGGACGACGTCGAGCACCATCGCGGCCGGCGACATGCCGGTCGTGAGGAACGAGTTGACGACCTTCAGGCGCTTGATCGCGCGGATCTTGCGCTGACCCTTGCCCTCGGAGATCTGGTTGCGCAGCGACTCGGCCTCGCTCGCGAGGTCGAACTCCGCCAGGCGCACCTGCAGCGCCTCGGCGCCCATGCGGGCGTCGAAGTACTGGCCGAAGCGGTCCTGCAGCTCCTGGAAGACGTCGTCCTCGGGCTTCAGCTGACCCACCTCGAGCGTGCGGAACTCCTCCCACATGCGCTCGAGCTTGGAGATCTGCTCGTCCGCGCGCTTGCGGATCGTGGCCATCTCCTTCTCGGCGGCGTCCTTGACCTTCTTCTTCTGGTCGGCCTTGGCGCCCTCCTCCTCGAGCGCGGCGAGCTCCTCCTCCAGCTTCTGGAGGCGAGCCGCGACGCGCGAGTCGCGACGGTCGGAGACCGCCTTGATCTCGAGGCGCAGGTTGTTCTCGTGCGTCGGCATGTCGCGGTGGCGAGCCTCGTCGTCGACCGAGATCACCATGTAGGCGGCGAAGTAGATGACCTTCTCGAGGTCCTTCGGCGCCATGTCGAGCAGGTACCCGAGGCGCGAGGGCACGCCCTTGAAGTACCAGATGTGGGTCACGGGCGCGGCGAGCTCGATGTGGCCCATGCGCTCGCGACGGACCGAGCTCTTGGTGACCTCGACACCGCAGCGCTCGCAGACGATGCCCTTGAAGCGCACGCGCTTGTACTTGCCGCAGGCGCACTCCCAGTCACGGCTCGGGCCGAAGATCTGCTCTCCGAACAGGCCGTCCTTCTCGGGCTTGAGCGTGCGGTAGTTGATGGTCTCGGGCTTCTTGACCTCACCGAAAGACCAACGACGGATGTCGTCGGCGGTGGCCAGGCCGATGCGAAGCTCATCGAAAGTGGTTGCGTCGAGCAATTGACTCTCCTGTGTGGGAAATCTCTAAATCGGCCGGGCGGATCAGATCTCGTCGATCGAGGCGGACTCGAATCGCGACGAGATGTTGATGCCGAGCTCCTCCGCAGCGCGGAAGGCCTCGTCGTCGGTGTCGCGCAGGCTGACGACGTCGCCGTCAGCCCCGAGCACCTCGACGTTCAGGCAGAGCGACTGCATCTCCTTCATGAGCACCTTGAAGGACTCGGGGATGCCGGGCTCGGGGATGTTCTCGCCCTTGACGATCGACTCGTAGACCTTCACGCGGCCCAGGATGTCGTCGGACTTGACCGTGAGCAGCTCCTGCAGCGCGTAGGCCGCACCGTATGCCTCGAGCGCCCACACCTCCATCTCACCGAAGCGCTGACCGCCGAACTGCGCCTTACCACCGAGCGGCTGCTGGGTGATCATCGAGTACGGGCCGGTCGAACGCGCGTGGATCTTGTCGTCCACGAGGTGGTGCAGCTTCAGGATGTACATGTAGCCGACCGAGATCGGGTACGGGTACGGCTCGCCCGTGCGGCCGTCGATGAGCCGGGCCTTGCCGGATCCGTCGACGAGGCGCTGGCCGTCGGCCGTCGGGTTGGTCGACTCGAGCAGCCCGCGCACCTCCTCCTCGTCCGCGCCGTCGAAGACGGGCGTCGCGACGGGGGTGCCTGCGGCGACCTCGCGGTACTCCTCGGGGATGTGGACGGCCCACTCGGGGTTGCCCTCGATCTTCCAGCCCTGCTGGGCGATCCAGCCGAGGTGCACCTCGAGGACCTGGCCGAAGTTCATGCGACCGGGGATGCCCATGGGGTTCAGGATGACGTCGAGCGGCGTGCCGTCCTCGAGGAAGGGCATGTCCTCCTCGGGCAGGATGCGCGCGATGACGCCCTTGTTGCCGTGGCGGCCCGCGAGCTTGTCGCCCTCGGTGATCTTGCGCTTCTGCGCGATGTAGACCACGACGCGGCGGTTGACGCCCGAGCCCAGCTCGTCGTCGCCCTCCTCGGCGTCGAACTCCTTGACCGCGATGACGGTTCCCTGCTCGCCGTGGGGCACCTTGAGCGACGTGTCGCGCACCTCGCGGCTCTTCTCGTTGAAGATCGCGCGGAGCAGGCGCTCCTCGGCCGACAGCTCGGTCTCGCCCTTCGGCGTGACCTTGCCGACGAGGATGTCGCCGGGGCGCACCTCGGCGCCGATGCGGATGATGCCGCGCTCGTCGAGGTCCTTCAGCAGCTCGGGGCTCACGTTCGGGAGATCACGCGTGATCTCCTCCTTGCCCAGCTTGGTGTCGCGGGCGTCGACCTCGTACTCCTCGATGTGGATCGAGGTGAGGGTGTCGTCCTTCACCAGGCGCTGGTTGAGGATGATCGCGTCCTCGAAGTTGTAGCCCTCCCACGACATGAAGCCGATGAGCAGGTTCTTGCCGAGCGCGAGCTCGCCGTTGTCGGTCGACGGGCCGTCGGCGATGACCTCGCCGATCTCGACGCGGTCGCCCACGCGCACGGCGGTCTGCTGGTTGTACGTGTTGCCCTGGTTCGAGCGGTCGAACTTGCGCAGGAAGAAGTCCTGCGTGCCGCCCTCGTCGAGCTGCAGCGTCACGTAGTCGGCCGTGACGTCGGTCACGACGCCCGGCTTGTCGGCGATGATCGAGTCGCCCGAGTCGATCGCGGCGAACTTCTCCATGCCCGTGCCGACGATCGGCGCCTCGGGCTCGAGGAGCGGCACGGCCTGGCGCTGCATGTTCGCGCCCATGAGCGCGCGGTTCGCGTCGTCGTGCTCGAGGAAGGGGATCAGGGCCGTTCCGACCGACACCATCTGGCGCGGCGAGACGTCCATGTACCCGACCTCCTCGGACGGGATCAGGTCGACCTCGTCGCCGTGCTGGCGGGCGAGCACGCGGTCGTCGACGAAGGATCCGTCGTCGTTCAGGCGCGTGTTGGCCGGCGCGACGTTGAACGCCTGCTCCTCGGCGGCCGAGAGGTAGTCGATCTGGTCGGTGACCTTGCCGTCGACGACGCGGCGGTACGGCGTCTCGATGAAGCCGAACGAGTTGATGCGGCCGTAGGTCGCGAGGCGGCCGATGAGGCCGATGTTCGGGCCTTCAGGCGTCTCGATCGGGCACATGCGGCCGTAGTGCGACGGGTGGACGTCGCGGACCTCGACGCCCGCGCGCTCACGCGACAGACCACCCGGGCCGAGCGCCGACAGCGTGCGCTTGTGGGTGATGCCCGCGAGCGGGTTGTTCTGGTCCATGAACTGCGACAGCTGCGACGTTCCGAAGAACTCCTTGATCGCGGCCACGACGGGGCGGACGTTGATCAGGGTCTGCGGCGTGATCGCCTCGATGTCCTGCGTCGTCATGCGCTCGCGGACGACGCGCTCCATGCGCGACAGGCCCGTGCGGATCTGGTTCTGGATCAGCTCGCCGACCGCGCGGATGCGGCGGTTGCCGAAGTTGTCGATGTCGTCGGCGTTCACGCGCTTCGTGACGATCTCGCCGCCCTTTGCGACGCCCTCGAAGGTCTCGTCGCCGCGGTGCAGGCGCACCATGTACTTGATCGTCTCGACGATGTCCTCGACCGAGAGCACCGAGTCGGCGAGCGGGCGGTCGATGCCGAGCTTCTGGTTCAGCTTGAAGCGGCCGACCTTCGCGAGGTCGTAGCGCTTCGGGTTGAAGTAGAAGTTGTCGAGCAGCGAGCGCGCGGCCTCGGCCGCGACCTGCTCGCCCGGACGGATCTTGCGGTAGATGTCGCGGAGCGCGTCCTCCTGCGTGAGGACCGTGTCCTTCGCGAGGGTGTCCTCGATCGCGGCCATGCCGTCGAACTGCTCGAGGATCTGCTCGCTCGTGAGGCCGAGGGCCTTGAGGAACACCGTGACGGGCTGCTTGCGCTTGCGGTCGATGCGCACGCCGACCTGGTCGCGCTTGTCGATCTCGAACTCGAGCCACGCGCCGCGGCTCGGGATGATGCGCGCCGAGACGACGTCCTTGTCGCTCGTCTTGTCGGGGGTCTTGTCGAAGTAGACGCCCGGCGAGCGGACGAGCTGCGACACGACGACGCGCTCGGTGCCGTTGATGATGAACGTGCCCTCGCGGGTCTGCAGCGGGAAGTCGCCCATGAACACCGTCTGGGTCTTGATCTCGCCCGTCTGGTGGTTCATGAACTCGGCCTCGACGTACAGCGGTGCCGCGTACGTCTTGCCGCGGTCCTTGCACTCCTCGATGGAGTACTTCTCGGGCTCGAGGTAGGGGTTCGCGAACGACAGCTGCATCGTCTCTGCGAGGTCCTCGATCGGCGAGATCTCCTCGAAGATCTCCTCAAGGCCGCTGCGCTCCGAGACGTCGGTGCTGCCGGAGGCCTTGCGGTCCTCGACCTGGGCCTTCCAGTCGTCGTTGCCGACGAGCCAGTCGAACGAGTCCTTCTGCAGCGCGAGCAGGTCGGGGACCGTCAGCGCGTCGTTGACTTTTGCGAACGACAGACGCTGTGCGTCGCGTCCGTTCTTGGTGGTGGGAGTGGATGCGTTGCGCGAAGCAGCCAAGGGGATGACCTCCGTGGACCCTCGAAGGGGCCTCTAGATTCCTTGCCGACAGGGTGTGAGGTGCGCCCACCCGTCAGGTTCTGCGCGACCCGCGCCGCTATCTGCGGGGATCACGCCAAAAAATTCCAGCCGACCACCATATGAAGGCATGGAAGACCCAATGAGCGCAACTGTTGACACTACCCCCTCGAGACACGCGATGTCCACCCCGGTAGTTGACTCACATGATCCTCTCGGGTATAAACGCCGCCCCCTCGTGCGCGGCCCCCTTCGTCCCATACGCTGGACGGCATGGATCGTTGGCCCTGGCACCCGTCGTCCGAGCGAGCGTGGCCCCCGTCCGGCACCACGCTGAAGACCGGGATCGCGCAGCTGATCTCGCGCGCGAAGGCCTCCGGCGTCGACGTCGACTGGCACGCGGCGCCCGGCGTCCGCGTGAGCTCGTCGGCGTTCACGCGCCGCGCACCTCGAGCAGGTGACGGCCGACCTCACGGGCGCCGAGATCACGATCGATCCCGTCGCGCTCGGCGAGGACGACGGCGACTGGATCCCGGATCCGGAGCGCGACGAGGTCGTCTCGCGCACGGCCGGCAGCATCGGCGAACTGCGCCTGCGCGCCGATCCCGCGACCGTGAACGGCTACGAGGTGCGCGCCGATCTCGCCGTGTCGCACGCGCCCGTCGACTGGGTCGTCGTCTCGCGCGGCGGCGAGCTGCTCGGCACGATCGTCGAGGGCCGCGACGCCGAGAAGCGCATCGACGGATCCTTCCGCCTCTCGATGGCGCAGGACGACGTCGCCGAGCTCGCGAAGGCGCTCGTGCAGCAGGTCTTCCGCGGCCGCTCCCGCTGGGCGGCGGCGCTCAAGGAGCTCAAGCTCGCGATCCGGCCGCAGTCGGAGAACCGCTTCGTCGTGACCGCGGGCGGCGCGGGCCGCGTGTTCTTCGTGCCGCTGTCGGCGCGCGTCGGCTTCGACCTCGAGATCTCGCGCGACGGATCCGTCACGGTGCATCGCGCGACCGCCGCGAGCCGCAGCTTCCTCTCGAAGCTCCTGCTCCTGCCGCTGCGCCCGCAGCTGCGCGAGCTCGCGGGCACGACGACGCGCCTCGGCGATGACGAGTTCGCCGTCTCCGACCTCGCGGTCGACGCGTCGTCGGGCCGCATCGCGGTGTCGGGCCGCCTGCGCTCGCGGTAACCGCGCATGGGCAGACAGCGAAGCCGCGACGCGGACTTCCCGCAGGCGCGCCTCGCGGGCGGCGGCATCGCCGAGATCCGGCCGTCGGAGTTCGGCGGCGGATCCGAGGTCGTCGTCGACGGCACCCCGCAGTCGCACGTCGACCTCGCGGATCCGACCCACCTCGCCTTCGAGTACGTCGCGCGCATGGGCGCCGTCATCGATCAGCTGCCCGACGGGCCCATCACGGCCGTGCACCTCGGCGCGGGCGGGCTCACGATCCCCCGCTACATCGCGCACACCCGCCGCGGCTCGAACCAGCACGTGATCGAGCTCGAGCAGCCGCTCGCCGACCTCGTGCGAGAGCACCTGCCGCTGCCGCGCGACGCGCGGATCCGGATCCGCTTCGGCGACGCCCGCGCGGGCCTCACGCGCCTGCCGCCCGCCGTGCGCGGATCCGTCGACCTGCTCGTGAGCGACGTGTATTCGGGCGCGCAGACACCCGCGCACCTCACGACCGTCGAGTTCTATCGCGAGGCGGCGGCGCTGCTCGCGCCCCGAGGGATCCTGCTCGTCAACGTCGCCGACGGCGCGGGGCTCGCGTTCGCGAGGCGCCAGGCCGCGACCGTGCGCGAGGTGCTCCCCCACCTCGCGATCCTCGCCGAGGTGCAGGTGCTGAAAGGGCGCCGTTTCGGCAACCTCGTCTTCGCCGCCTCCGCCGAGCCGCTGCCGACCGAGTGGCTGCCGCGGCTCATGGCCGCGGGCCCCCACCCTGCCAAGGTCGCCGAGGGGCGCGAGGTCGACCAGTTCATCGGGGGCGCGATCCCCGCGACCGACGCCGACGCGACCGCCTCGCCGAAGCCGTCGGCGTCGCTGTTCGACCGCTGAGCGTCGCGCGTTCGGGATCGGCTCCGCGCGCCGAGCCCGTTACCAGCCCGTGACCGGGCAGGATAGAGACCTGCATCGTGCGCACAGGAGAGAGGGGTTCGGCGTGGGCTTCATTCAGGGATACGACTCGGAGACCCTGCAGGAGATCGTCGACCGCTCCGCCGTGTACGAACGCCTCGTCGAGGTGCGCCGCCAGCGCAGTTTCCCCGCGCAGCTCGAGCAGGTGTGGCTGCTGAAGGTGCTCGGCGAGCTCGACGAGGCCCTGCAGGTCTCGGAGCACACCGTGCGCCTCGCCCGCATGTCGGGCACCCGCAAGGACCTGCTGCACGCGCGCATCGTCCACGCGAGCGTGACCCACCTCCGCGGCACCTTCACGCGCGCCGAGCAGGAGCTCTCGTCGTGCATCGAGGAGGCCGAGGGCCAGGGCTGGGCCCGCATCAGCGCGCTCGCCCACTCGCACCGCGGCAAGGTGCGCTACGACGCGGGCGACTACGAGGGCGCCCGCTCCGACTTCAAGCGCGAGCTCTTCCTGCGCCAGGAGATGGGCGCCGACGACGAGCAGCTCGAGCGGACCATGAGCTTCATCGAGGCCGCCGAGCGCCGCCGCCCCGCCTCCCGCGGGCTGTTCACGAACTGACGCGAGGCCCGGCCGGGCGTTCCCGTCGCGCT
>JAJUIM010000206.1 GCA_029267645.1 Microbacterium sp. | reverse complement strand
CGGCGCAGCGTCGCGATGCGCACGCTTTCCTCGCCGAGGCTCGGCAGCACGTCGTCCACGTACGAGAGGTACGCGTCGTTCGGGCCGACGAAGAGCACGCCGCCGCCCCCGCGCTGCGAGATACGCGCGTCGGAGTACAGGAGGTAGGCGGCTCGGTGCAGCGCGACGACCGTCTTGCCCGTGCCGGGCCCGCCGTCGACGACGAGCGCATCGCGCGCATCGGCGCGGATGATCGCGTCCTGGTCGGCCTGGATGGTGCCGAGGACGTCGCGCATCTGGCCCGACCGGGACGCGCCGAGGCTGCGGATGAACGCCGACTGGTCGTCGAGCGCCGCGGGCCCCTCGTCGGATCCGTCGACGAACACCTCGTCCCAGTAGTCGACGACGCGGCCCTTCTGCCAGCGGAAGCGCCGCCGCGACGCAAGGCCCTGCGGGTTCGCGTGCGTCGCGGCGAAGAACGGCTCGGCCGCGGGCGCGCGCCAGTCGACGAGGAGGCGCCTGCCGTCCCGCGCCACGAGCCCCGTGCGCCCGATGTACAGCGGCTCCGAGCCGTCGGCCGGCACGATCCGGCCGAGGCACAGGTCGATCGAGAACCGCCGCAGCACCTTCTGGCGCGCTGCGAGGTGGTGCACGGCGATGTCGCGATCCATCGCGTCCTGACCCGCGCCGCCGTCCGCGATGCGCGCGTCGGCGAGGCGGCGCTCGAGGTCGGCGCGGGCCGCGTCGAGCGCGCGGTCGATCTCGCGCAGCCGCTCGTCGTCGGCCGAGATGGCGGCGGGATCGGCCTTCGCGGCGCGGTTCTCGGGCAGGGCGAACGCAGATCCGTCGAGAGTCACAGTCCTCCATTCTCGACGATCCGCGGGGCCGCGGGCCCGCTCGCGGCGCATGCGAGAGGATGGGCGCATGGCGACGATCGATCCCCGCGTCGTGCGACGCGCGCACGAGGACCTCGACGAGTTCCAGCTCGCCGAGTCGAACCCCCACTTCCGCGTCGACATCGAGCGGATCCGCTTCTCCCCCTACTTCTCGCGGCTATCGGCCGTGACGCAGGTCATCGCGCAGAGCGGCGCGGGCCTCGCGGTGCACAACCGGCTCACGCACTCCGTCAAGGTCGCCGCGGTCGCCCGCGCAATCGCGATGCACCTGCACCGGGATCCGGGGGCGGTCGGGCGCGTCGTCGACGAGCTGGGCGGATGCGATCCCGTCGTCGTGCAGGCCGCCGCCAGCGCGCACGACGTCGGCCACCCGCCCTTCGGCCACCTCGGCGAGCAGGCGCTCGACCGCCTCGCTCGCGACCGGTTCCGGCTCGAGGAGGGCTTCGAGGGCAACGCGCAGACATATCGGATCCTCACGCGCCTCGACGAGAACGACATGCCGGGCGCGGGCCTGAACCTCACGCGCGCCGTGCGCGCGGCCGTCCTGAAGTACCCCTGGCTGCGCGGCCAGGGCGGCGACCGGCGCGGCGCGGGCAGCGCGAAGTTCTCGATGTACGTGACCGACCTCGCCGACGCCGAGGACGCCCTCTCGGCGTACCCGCAGATCGACGAGGGGCAGCAGACCCTCGAGTGCTCGGTCATGGACATCTCGGACGACATCGCGTACTCGCTGCACGACCTCGAGGACTTCTATCGCGTCGGCCTGCTGAACCAGGCGACGATCGCGGGCGAGTTCCGCGAGTGGCGGCGCTCGCTTGCGACGCTGCGCAGCGCGTCCACACCCGACCTCCGGCTGCAGAGCCGCGCGCCCGGTCACTCGCTCGAGCTGCTGTGGCGCCGGCTCGCCGAGCGCGACCCGTGGATCGCGAACGAGGAGGCGTTCGACGCGGCCGTCGAGAAGGTCTCGAGCGAGGTCGTCGAGGGTCTGCTCACGGTGCCCTTCGACGGATCCCTCGCCGCCGACCGGTCGCTCGCCCGCTTCACGGCCGAGTGGATCCGCCACCTGCAGTCGTCGATCGAGGTGCACCGCGAGCCGTCGCACCGCTCGGGGCACGTGAGCCTCGATCGCACGGCCTGGCACGAGGTGGCCGTGCTGAAGTTCCTGCACGAGCGATTCATCCTCGACCGGCCCGACCTCGCCGTGTATCAGCGCGGCCAGGCGAGCGTACTCGAGCGCCTCGTCGACGGCTTCGCGGCCTGGCTCGACGACGCCCACGACGTGCGCCGCGCACCGCGCCGCATGCTCGACCTCGTCGACCTCGCGACCGAGGACTACCTCGCCGTGCGCCGCGAGCGCCCCGAGCTGCTGTCGACGACCGACGAGCGCGAGCTCCGCCGTCGCGCCGCGGGGCGGGGCATCATCGACTACGTCGCAGCGCTCACCGACGCGCAGGCGACGCACCTCGACGCGCTGCTCGCGGGGCAGACCGAGCGTCTCTGGGACGCCGGCCAGGGGCTCTGAGCACGTCCGGTTTGTCGGCCGATGCCTGTGCGGGCATACAATTGCGGCCGGACGTGGTCCGCGGCCCATCGCGCGCGGGCGACGCACGGGCGAGCGCCGACGGCTCCACAAGGGCCGATCCTGCCGGTGCCCTCGCCTTCCCCGGCCGCCACGCGGCCACGGCGCGCCCCCGCGCAGGAAAGGACTTCTATGCTCGACTCCACCCTTCAGGCCACTCTGGACGGCGTGCTCGCCCGCAACCCCGGCGAGCCCGAGTTCCATCAGGCGGTTCGCGAGGTCTTCGATTCGCTCGCCGTGGTGCAGGAGCGCCACCCCGAGTATCACGACATGGCGATCCTCACCCGTCTGTGCGAGCCCGAGCGCCAGATCATCTTCCGAGTGCCGTGGGTGGACGATCGCGGGAACGTCCAGGTCAACCGCGGCTTCCGCGTCGAGTTCAACTCGGCGCTCGGCCCGTACAAGGGCGGGCTGCGCTTCCGCGAGTCGGTGAACCTCGGCATCATCAAGTTCCTCGGCTTCGAGCAGATCTTCAAGAACTCGCTCACGGGCCTGCCGATCGGCGGCGGCAAGGGCGGCAGCGACTTCGACCCGGCCGGCAAGTCCGACGGCGAGGTCATGCGCTTCTGCCAGTCGTTCATGACCGAGCTGCACCGCCACATCGGCGAGCACACCGACGTGCCCGCGGGCGACATCGGCGTCGGCGCGCGCGAGATCGGATACCTCTTCGGCCAGTACAAGCGCCTCACGAACCGCTACGAGGCGGGCGTGCTCACGGGCAAGGGCCTCGACTGGGGCGGATCGCTCGTGCGCAAGGAGGCGACGGGCTACGGCGCCACGATCTTCGCGCAGGAGATGCTCGGCGCACGCGGCACGAGCGTCGAGGGCCGCCGCACGGTGGTCTCGGGATCCGGCAACGTCGCGATCTACGCGATCGAGAAGGTGCAGCAGCTCGGCGGCATCGCGATCACGGCCTCCGACTCGTCGGGCTACGTCATCGACGAGGACGGCATCGACCTCGAGCTGCTGAAGCAGATCAAGGAGGTCGAGCGCGGGCGCATCAGCGAGTACGCCGAGCGCCGCGGCGGCCGCTCGCGCTTCGTGTCCGACGGATCCGTGTGGAACGTGCCCGGCGACGTCGCGCTCCCCTGTGCGACACAGAACGAGCTGCACGAGCGCGACGCGAAGAAGCTCGTGGAGAACGGCGTGATCGCCGTCTCGGAGGGCGCGAACATGCCCTGCACGCCGACGGCGGTCGAGATCTTCCGCGACGCGGGCGTCGCCTTCGGCCCCGGCAAGGCGGCCAACGCGGGCGGCGTCGCGACGAGCGCGCTCGAGATGCAGCAGAACGCCTCGCGCGACGCATGGACGTTCGACTACACGGAGGAGCGCCTGACCGACATCATGCGCCAGATCCACACGAACTGCCTCGAGACGGCCGAGGAGTTCGGCCGACCGGGCGACTACGTGCTCGGCGCGAACGTGGCCGGCTTCCGCAAGGTCGCCGACGCCATGATGGCCTTCGGCGTCATCTGACGCGCAGCAAGGGGCGGGCGGCGTGATTCGCGCCGCCCGCCCCTTGTCGTCTCAGCG
>JAJUIM010000443.1 GCA_029267645.1 Microbacterium sp. | reverse complement strand
TGGCGCAGCCGGCGATGGATCCGCGAGAGCCGAGCCGCGACGCCGTGCCGCGCTACTTCGCGGGCTTCGAGGAGCGATACCGCTTCCCGATCCTGCACGGCGTGCGCGTCGCGAGCGTCGACTACGCCGACCTCGAGGAGGGCGGCGACCTCGTCGTGCGCACGGAGGCGGGCGAGACGTGGCGCACGCGCGCGATCATCAACGCGACCGGCACCTGGAACAACCCGGTCCTGCCGCACTACCCCGGCCAGGAGACCTTCCGCGGGCGCCAGCTGCACACGCGCGACTACACCCGCCTCGAGGACTTCGCGGGCCACCGCGTCGCGGTCGTCGGCGGCGGGATCTCGGCCGTACAGCTGCTCGAGGAGATCTCCCGCGTCGCAGAGACGTTCTGGTACACCCGCCGTGAGCCGGTCTTCATCGAGGGAGAGTTCGACCCCGAGACGACGGGCCGCGACACGATCGCGAAGGTCACGGCCGACGTCGAGGCGGGCCGCCCAACGGGCAGCGTCGTCGGCTACACGGGCCTCGGTTGGACCCCGTACGCGCGCGCGGCACGCGACCGCGGCGCCCTCGTGCGCCGTCCGATGTTCCGCGCGATCGAGCCCGACGGCGTGCGCGAGGCCGACGGATCCTTCACGCCCGTCGACACGATCCTCTGGGCGACGGGCTTCCGCGCCGACCTGCGCCACCTCGACCCGCTCTTCCTCCGCAACGAGCTCGGCGGGATCACGATGCGCGGCACGCAGGTGCACGGTGAACCGCGCGTGCACCTCATCGGCTTCGGGCCGTCGCAGTCGACGGTCGGCGCCAACCGCGCCGGGCGCGAGGCCGTCGCGGCCATCGACCGCCTCCTGGTCGGCGCTCCCGTCGCCGCGCAATAGCCTGGCTCCATGCGCATCACGGTCATCGGAGGGGGCGTCGGCTGCGCGCGTTTCGTGCGCGGCCTACGCGAGTACGTTCGTCGCACAGGATCGGACGACACGATCGACGTCGTCGTGAACACGGGCGACGACTGGTGGGTCTCGGGCCTGCGGATCGCCCCCGACCACGACAGCCTGCTCTATGCCCTCGCGGGCGTCAACGACACCGACCGCGGCTGGGGGCGGGCGGGCGAGACCGAGCGCGTCTCGGCCGAGCTCGCCGCGTGGGGCGTCGCCCCAGACTGGTTCACGCTCGGCGACCTCGACCTCGGCACCCACATCGCCCGCACGGCGTGGCTGCGCGGCGGCGCGACCGTGAGCGACGTGTACGCCCGGCTCGGATCCCGCTGGCCCCTCGGCGTGACGCTGCACCCGGCGACGGACAGCGAGATCGACACCCACGTCGTGACCGACGAGGGCCGCATGCACTTCCAGGAGTGGTGGGTGCGCCATCGCTCGGCCCTGCCGGCCCGCGGGTTTGAGCAGCAGGACATCGAGCTGGCCGCGCCGTCGCCCGGCGCGCGGCGCGCGCTCGAAGAAGCCGACGTGATCCTGCTCGCGCCCTCGAACCCCGTGGTCTCGATCGGCCCCGTGCTCGCTGTGCCAGGCATGCGGGAGCTGCTGCGCTCGTCGCCGGCGCCCGTCGTGGGCGTCTCGGGGATCATCGACGGCGCGGTCGTCCGCGGCATGGCCGACGCGTGCCTCGCGGCGATCGGGGTCGAGACCTCCGCTCGCGCGGTTGCGGAGCACTACGGCGCGCGGCACGCGGGCGGGATCCTCGACGCGTGGCTCGTCGACGAGACCGACG
>JAJUIM010000315.1 GCA_029267645.1 Microbacterium sp. | reverse complement strand
CCCACCACTCCGGGATCCCGTGACGCCGTGTGACGTGCTCGCTTGAATCGTGCGGCGGGTCAGGGTTTCCTCGCTCCATGGCCCGACAGATCCGATTCAACGCCTTCGACATGAACTGCGTCGCCCACCAGTCGTCGGGCATGTGGCGCCACCCGCGCGACCGTTCCCGCGAGTACAACACCCTGAAGTACTGGACCGACCTCGCGCAGCTGCTCGAGTCGGGAACGTTCGACGGGCTCTTCATCGCGGACGTGCTCGGCACGTACGACGTGTACGGCGGCACGAACGATGCGGCGCTCGTGAACGGCGCACAGGTGCCCGTGAACGATCCGATCCTGCTCACGAGCGCGATGGCCGCGGTCACCGAGCACCTGGGCTTCGGCATCACGGCCGGCACCGCGTTCGAGCACCCCTACCCCTTCGCCCGGCGCCTCACGACGCTCGACCACCTGACGAACGGCCGCATCGGCTGGAACGTCGTCACGGGATACCTGCCGAGCGCGGCCCGCAACATGGGTGGCGACGACCAGATGGAGCACGACCAGCGCTACGACCACGCCGACGAGTACCTCGAGGTGCTCTACAAGCTGTGGGAGGGCTCGTGGGAGGACGACGCCGTCGTCGAGGACCGCGAGACGGGCGTCTTCACGGATCCGTCGAAGGTGCACGAGATCGGTCACCACGGCAAGTGGTTCGACGTGCCGGGGATCCACATCTCCGAGCCGTCCCCGCAGCGCACGCCCGTCATCTACCAGGCCGGGGCGTCGCCGCGCGGCGTCGCGTTCGCGGCGGGCAACGCCGAGGCGATCTTCGTCGCGGCGCCCTCTCCCGAGGTGCTCGCGAACACGGTGAAGCGGATCCGCGACGGCCTCGAGGCCGCGGGCCGCGACCGCTACGACGCGAAGATCTACACGCTCATCACGATCGTCACGGGTGCGACCGAGGAGGAGGCGCGCGCGAAGAAGGCCGAGTACGACCAGTACGCCTCGACCGAGGGCGCGCTCGTGTTCACCTCGGGCTGGATGGGCGTCGACCTCTCGCAGTACGACTGGGACGAGCCGCTCGGCAACGTCGAGTCGAACGCGATCCAGTCGTCGCTGCAGCACCTGCAGGAGGAGGCCGACCTCGGCCGCGAGTGGACGGTCGGCGACCTCGCCCGCAAGAACGCGATCGGCGGCCTCGGCCCCACGATCGTCGGATCTGGCGAGCAGATCGCCGACGAGCTGCAGCGCTGGCAGGAGGAGACCGACATCGACGGCTTCAACCTCGCCTACGCCGTCGCGCACGAGACGTGGGAGGACGTCATCGAGCACGTGATCCCCGTGCTGCGCGAGCGCGGCGCGTATCCCACCGAGTACGTCCCAGGCACGCTGCGGCACAAGCTGCAGGGCGAGGGCGACCGCGTGAAGGACACGCACCGCGCGGCGCAGTACCGCGTGGGTCAGCGCGCCGCCGTCTGACGCGGGAGTCTGACGCGAGCGGGGTAGCCTCGCGGTATGTCTGTCGTGAAGATCAACGCCATCCGCGTGCCCGAGGGCGCCGGCCCCGAGCTCGAGAAGCGGTTCGCCGCCCGCAAGCACGCGGTCGACTCCGAGCCCGGCTTCGAGGGCTTCCAGCTCCTGCGCCCCACGGCGGGCGACGAGCGCTACTTCGTCGTCACCCAGTGGGCCGACGAGGCGTCGTTCCAGGCGTGGCGCGAGGGATCCATGAAGGCCGCGCACGGCGGCCACGAGGGATCCCGTCCCGTCGCGACGGGCGCCGACCTGCTCGAGTTCGAGGTCGTCGAGCTCGACTGATGCTCAGGCGGGGCGGGTGACGGGCTGCTGCAGCTCGGTCACCCACTCCGACTGATCCTCGAGCGGCCACGACCGCACGTAGTGCTCGCGGCACGGGCCGTCGGGCGCCATGCCGCGAGCCGCGATCGCGACGTGCACGGCCTGCCAGCTCGCGTCGATGCCGTCCATGGATCCGAGGTGGATCCCGCACACGGCCTCGGCGACCGCGGGCAGCTCGACGATCTCGAGCCCGTCGGGCGCAGGCCCCGACCACGCGTAGCCGGCCGTGATGTGCATGCCGCCGTCGCGGAAGTCGTACACGGCGATGGGCGCGTCGAAGGCGCCCTCGACGTCGCCGATGGCCTCCTCCGCTCGCGCGAACAGCGCCGACACGAGCGCGGCGATGTCGCCGTTCTCGGGCCGGCCCGACGACGCCGCGAGGCGGACCGCGGGAAGCGCCTTGTCGATGATCTCGGTCGTGCTCATGGTGTGCTCCTCTTCGATGAGATGGAGCCTTCGCTCGAGCTGCGCGGGATCGTACGAGCGGTACCCCGTCACGGGGTCGGTGTGCGCAGGCACGAGCAGCCCCGCCTGATCCCAGTGCCGCAGCATGCGGTGGGTGACGTGGCCGATCTGCGCGAAGGCTCCGATGGACAGAATGAGACCTTTCTCTCCCCTGCCACTGTGTCAGAGTCAAGCGGCGGGCGAGGATCCGTCCCGCCCGGCCTCACGCCGCCGCGCGGCCGCGCGGCCGCGACGCCAGTAGCCCGAGAACGTGACCTGCGTCTTCGGCACGCCGCGGTCGCGCACGAGGTGGCGGCGCGCCTCCGCGGCGAGCGACTGCTCGCCGACCGCGAAGGCGTACGGCGTGCCCGCCGGTCCGTCGAAGGCGCGGAGCGCGGGCAGGGCCGCGGAT
>JAJUIM010000005.1 GCA_029267645.1 Microbacterium sp. | reverse complement strand
CCTAGGTCCACCCGGGACGGATGAGTCGAGACATCGGTCAGAGGCTGGGCAGGCCATAGAATCGCGTGGCGGCGAGGGCCGCGCCCGGTCCGAGAACGGGTCATCGCCTCACGCCGTCAGCTGACCCGCGACGGCCGGCACACCGGCGAAATCCTCGCCACCGGCCACATCGACGAGCCCGGAGGCTATTGCTGAAACACATTGCCTGAACATATTGGTGGAGCTGAAGGTGTGTAGGTTCAGGACATCGTTCATTGCGGCAGTCGTCGGCGGGGTGCCCCTGGTGGTGGCGCACATGCTCGGCCTCGTCGTGCTCTCGATGAGCGGGTGGCGTACGTGGCGCGGCGCTGGCCACGTATACGCACTACTCGCGGTGGCCGCCGCGAGCCTTGTCGGCCTCGGCGTCGGGCAGCTGCTCTTCGAGGGGAATCTCTTCTACACCGCGCCGGTCTTCGTGCCCTGACGCCCACTGAGCTGCGCGAAGGGGAATCGAACGTATCAGTCCGACCGCTTCCCGGTGCTGCGTGCGTTCTTCACCACGTGGCACCGGCAACACCCGCCGTGTGCGGGAGGTGATCGCCACTGCTCTCAGTTCTCGATGTCCTCGGCAGCGTAGGTCTCGAGTTCGTGCCGGAGATTCTGACCGCTGCGTGGGGGAAGCGGTGAGCCGGGGGCCTTTGCCTTGACAGACGTCCGGAGGTAGGTCCATGTGTGGTGCGGGTATCCTGCGAGCCCGTGTTCGCTCACTCGTTGGACATACGGGTATGCGTCCTTCGGTGTGGATGCGCGTACGGGCTTCATTTGTTCGGGGTCGACGACATAGATGCGGCCTCCGCCGAGAGCAACGAAGGTTGCTGCGATGGCGCGGGCGGCGCGAACGAGGTCGAGGTTCTCGACGTCGGCTGAGAGGGACTGGGTATCGGGATACCTGTGGAGCAGCCATTGCTCGATCCGGTCGAGTGATTCGCGGGTGTTGTCGAGAGGTGCGATCTCCGGATACGAGGTCTCGAGTGCGGCGAGCTCCGCAGTCTGCTCGGAAAGGAACGTGCGAAGGGCCGGATTGGCGTGAGTGGGGTCGGGCAATGCCATGGCGCGCCAACCGGAGGTCAGCTCGATGGGTCCGGTTTCTCCGAAGCTTTCGAGCACTTCGGTGGCGAGTTCACGGAAGTAGGTTCCGGTTCGGGTTCCTGCGGCTCCGAGGAGGCTGGTGTAGACGTTGATGCTACCGCCGGTGTCGAAGGACTCGGAGGAGTTCACGCGGACGAAGGGCAGGCCGGCGCCCTTGGCATCGGTCTCCCAGAGTTCTTCCCATTCCCAGTGGCCGCCGCTGGTACGAAGGATCGTTTCGCCGAGATAGCGGAAGACGTCGAAGAAGAACGTGGTCGTTGCCGGGTCGTCGAGGTCGGACGGAGAGGTGATTCGTTCGAGGAACAGGCGTTCGACGACGTCGAGGGAGTCGATCGAGTAACGGCGTGCGTCGGCGCCGGCGAGTGCTTCGTCGGCGAAGGCATCTGTGCGTTCGGCGAGGGTGTCCTCGAAAGCTCAGAAGTGTCGTTCGGCGGCCTGCTTCGAGGGCTTGCGGCGAATGACGATGAGGTCGGCGAGTTCGGGTGAATCGGCCACGGGGATCCTCCTCGGTGTACACGGCCACCACGTTGGTCACAAGCGGCTGATCGGCGGCAGGCCTCCGAGTGCGCTGGGGTGGCGGACAGTGTTGTCGTGCTCGAGCCAGGGCGCACGGGCAGCTGCTCGGTCGGCGTTGCTGGTGAAGGTCTGCCGGTAGGCCCACTCGGTGGCCAGGATAGCCTCCCGGTTCAGCCACGGAAGACGGATTCCAACCCGGTCGGGAGATCGAGGTATTCGTCCCCGGGGTCGTAGGAGCCGATCCTCGCCGCCTGGTCGCCTGCGACGACGGCAAGTTCGGTGGGGTGGTCGACCGATTCCATGAGGGCCTCGAGCGACTCGGCGTCGTCAGCGCTGAGATGCAGGGTGAGCGTGTGCGTGCCGACGTACCCGTCGGTGACCGTCGTCCATGTGGCGTCTGCGAGGTCGAAGCCCCGCGTGTCGTCGATCGTGACGCACCCCGTGTGCTGCTCCGTGGCGTCGTCGGCCAGAGGGAGGGTCAGCGGCGGCTCGGCGCAGACATCCGCAGGAGGCGGGGACTCGGAGGCGATCTCCGTGGGCCTGGGGTCGGGGACGTCCGCCACGACAGGGCGGATGGACACCTGCGTCGCGACGGGCTCCGGGGAGGAGACGACGGGCTTCGGGGAGATGGTGATGTCCTCCTCCGCATCCGTTGTCGACGAGCACCCCGCAAGGGCGAATGCGGAGAACGCGAGACCGGCCAGGAGCATCTGGGGAAAGCGCGACCGCATGCCCTCACCAGTGGACCCCTGCCTCAGTGGCCTTCTCCTGCTTGAGTAGGCTGTCACTTCTCTCGTCTCACCTCTCGTCTCATCATTGGCCCGCGACGTCTCGGGTGGCGCTGGTCGGGCGCGGGGAGATTGTTTCGGTGGGTGCCATGGCCAGCCGATGGCCGGGGCCGATGAACGACCATGCCTCGAGCTCCGGGTCGTGCTCGACGCGGAAGGAGCCGCCGGCGAGCTCGAAGGACAGGGAGTCGTCGACGTGGATGGAGAATCGTCGGATCGGAGCGCCGATGCCCTCACGCAGGAGCGCGACGATCTCCTCGTCCTGGTCGGCGAGGGAGGAGTGGACCGTGCCCTGATGGGTGAAGGTGAAGTCGCCCTCCACTGTGAGTTGCCACCGGTCAGTCGTGGCCAGCAGGAGCCGGGGGAAGTCGTAGGAGACGTCGGCGACGACGCGTCCGTCGAGTGTGTACTTCTGCTGGGCCTCGACCACATCGAACGACCCGGCGCTCTTGGCGCGCCAGTCCTCGTCCTCAATGTCGTCGAGCAGCGGGTCGATGAGGTCGACCCAGCCGACGGGTCCTGTCGGTTCCTCTCGCTCTGTCATGGCTCGTCGAGGCGGTTCATGGTCGGGGGTTCCTCTCAGCCCAGGCATCGAAGTACGCGTGCAGCACCGGGAATCGATCCTTGCCCGAACTCTGCTCGAAGCTGTCGCGGTAGGTCGGCCCCTCGGGGCGACGGGGGCTCTCGGGCAGGTCGAGGTCGAGCGAACCCGACTCGAAGACTGCGTGGTAATAGGGTCGGCGGTCAGCGTCGCTGACACCGCTCATCCTGCGGACGAGGTCGATGACGCGGTCGCCTTTGCGGTCCATGGCATTGACATTCGCCCCGCCGGCGATGAGTCGCTCGAGAAGAGGCCCGTCGACCGAGGGATCGTGGTCGGTTTCGAGGACGGCGAGCAGCGTGGAGCCCTGCTCGTGCTCAGCGCTCGGGTCGGCCCCGTCATCGAGCAGCCTGTTCATGATCCTCGCCCGCTCGACCGGGTCGTGGTTCCCTGATGCTCTGAAGAGGAGCTTGGTGATGTCCTGCGTTGCCGGGTCGTAGACGTCGAGGAACTCCTCGTAAGTGCCGTTCCTGACGGTGAACACCGGGCTGGGCATCGAGTTCTCCTTCCTCGTCCCTCCGGGGCCGGGCGGCGGCAGGCGGCATCGAGGCTGCCGACGTGCGGGAGGCCGCTTCGGATCCCGGGGCGACGTACGTAGACTATCGGCCGGTCAGGGTCATCGGGAGGGCGCGCACGGGGCTCGCGGTCGCGTACGCACACGGGTGGAGCCTGGGGCGCACGAAGATGACGCGCCCGCTCCAGGCCGACGAGGCGGCCCAGCTGCACGAGATATCGTTCTTCGAGGTACCGCTCGGCCACGGTCCGAGACCTGCCAAGCTGCACTTCAAGCACCACGAGGGTCCGTGGACGCTGAGGGCGGGCATACCGGACTCCGAGGGCAAAGCTCCGCTGCGTGAGGTCGCCGGAGCGGCTCCCGAGTCGTGGGAAGCCGACCTCGCCACTGAGGTACCGAGCTTCGGCTCCTTCGACCACCTCTACCGACCGGAGGCGTACGACGCACTGGACTTCCGGCTCACCGAGGCAGGCGTCCACGGGTGACGACGAACAACGAAACCCCGTCGAATTCGTAGGTGGAGAACACCTCTCTGAAGCCGAGCAAAGGACCAGGACCCCGTGGACATGGTGTCCCACGGGGTCCTGTTGTTACTGGTTCAGAGGGCTGAGCTGATCAGCCGATCAAGCATCGCACGCAGCTTCGTACTCCTGCTGCATGACGTCGCCCGTTGTTGCAACACGCGAGGCAGCCGAGCCCGACGCGCGGGGTTGATGGAACGGTCGATGAGCAGCGGAGCCCCTTCGCCGACAGAAGTGGCAGAAGGGATCGCGAGGTCACGCCTCTTGCGACCTCAGAGAGAGCGCGAGTGCGGGCAGAAACCGTCAGCCCGGACGACGCTTCCGCTGGCACCGCGGGCAGAAGTGGCTCGACCGATTCGTGAACGCGACGCGGGCGACCGGGCCGCCGCACCGCTGGCACGCCTCCCCCGTCCGCCCGTATGCGTTGAGGCTGTGCGCGAAGTACCCCGCCTGCCCGTTCACGTTCACGTACTGCGCGTCGAAGCTCGTGCCGCCCTCGGCCAGCGCCTTCTGCAGCACCAGGCGCACCTCCGCAAGCAGGCGGTTCACGGCGCGGGTCGAGAGGTCGGCCGCGATCGTCTCGGGGTGGATCCGCGCCGCCCACAGCGACTCGTCGGCGTAGATGTTGCCGATGCCGCTCACAAGGTTCTGGTCGAGCAGCACCCGTTTGATGGCCGAGCGGCGACGCGCGAGCGCCGCGCGGAACGCGCGGTCGTCGAACGCCGGATCCAGCGGGTCGCGGCCGATATGCGCGGCCTGCGAGGCCACGACGGGCAGCGGATCCCCGAAGCCGCCCGGCGCCCCGTCGGACGTCGGCACGAGGTCGTCGATCGCGAGGGATCCGAACGTGCGCTGGTCGGCGAACACGACCGCGAGCTCGCCGTGATCGGGATGCTCGATCGCGAGGCGGATCCGCTCGTGCCGCTCGGCGGGCGCGCCCGGGCTGCGCAGCAGCATCTGCCCGCTCATGCCGAGGTGCGCCACGATCGCGGTGTCGGCCTCCGCCAGCGGGAACCAGAGGAACTTGCCTCGGCGCACTGCCGCGCGCACGCGCCTCCCCTCGAGCTCGCGCGCGAAGTGCGCGCCGCCCGGCGCGTGCCGCGTGAGGGCGCGCTCGTCGTGCACCTCGACGCCGGCGATCCTCGCGCCCACGATCGCGGGCGCGAGGCCAGCGCGAACGACCTCGACCTCGGGAAGCTCAGGCATCGCCCGCGGCAGCGGCCTCGCGCCACAGCGTCAGCGCCGCCGCCATCTCGGCCTGCTTCTTGCTCGTGCCCGTGCCCGACGCCGTGCGCTCCCCCACCGTGAGCACCGCTGTGAACCGGCGGTCGTGATCGGGCCCCGAGCTCGTGATCGCGTACGACGGCGGATCCACGCCGAGCCGCGCGGCGAGCTCCTGCACGCTCGTCTTCGGGTCGACGGCAGCGCCGTAGCGCGCGGGATCCTCGACGAGCGGCATGATGAGGCGCAGCACGAGCGCGTCGGCCTCGGCGCGACCGGCCGAGAGGAACGCGGCGCCGAACAGCGCCTCGGTGGCGTCGGCGAGGATCGAGTCCTTGTCCCGGCCGCCCGTCTGCTCCTCGCCGCGCCCCAGCTTGAGGTGTGCGCCGAGGCCGATGCCGCGGGCGACGTCGGCGAGGGCGATCGTCGACACGACGGCCGCACGACGCTTCGCGAGCTCGCCCTCGGGCAGATCGGGGAAGCGCTCGTAGAGCATCGCCGTCACGGCGAGGCCGAGCACCGAGTCGCCGAGGAACTCGAGGCGCTCGTTGTGCGGGATCCCGCCATGCTCGTATGCGTAGGAGCGGTGCGTGAGCGCCAACGAGAGAAGCTCGGCGTCGATCGCGCCGCCGCGCTTCTCGGTGAGCGACTCATGCGCATGCTCGTCGGTGCGCGGAGTCATGACGTTGTTCAGGCGTCAGCGACCTTGCGGCCCTTGTACTCGAGGAACAGCTCGGTGCCCTGCGAGTCGGTGACGACCTTGGCCTGGTGCGGACGGCTGTAGACGACCTTGCCGTTCTCCACCGTCTTGACGAGGGCGGGCGCCTGGGCCTTCCACTGCGAACGACGCGAACGCGTGTTCGAGCGGGACATCTTCCTCTTCGGGGGGTTACCAGCCATGGCTAGCTCTCTTCTCTGCTCAGACCGGCGTCAGACGCCGGTGCGGTATCGGTAAGTTGTCGGAGCGCTGCCCACCGAGGATCGATGGGGTCCTGCGCCGCGCCGGAAGATTCAGTCAGCAGCTCGCCTGTGGCTGGATCAAGGCCTGGGCAATCCGGCCGACAGACCGGCTGAAACGGAAGCGAAAGTACAATCGCATCTCTGACCAGAGTTTCAAGATCCACGTGGTCGTCTTGAAGCACGAAGTCAGGGGTTTCATCTCCAGGGTACTCGAAAAGCTCCTGGAACTCGACTTCGACAGGCTGGGAGATGTCTCGCAGGCACCGGCTGCACACGCCGTCGTAGGTCGTGCGCACGGTGCCGCTCACGAGCACTCCCTCGTGCACCGATTCGAGGCGCACGTCGAGGTCGAGCTCGCGATCCTTCTCGACGGCCACGATGCCCTCGCCCCACTGGTCGGGGGCGGGGATCCGCAGCTCGTGCTCGCGCATCTCGCCCGGCTTGCGCACGATGTCGCGCGCAGGCAGGACGAAGGGTCCGGAGAGGTGGTTCTTCACCATTCCAGCGTACGGCCCATGGCAGGGCCCGGCGCGTCAGAAATCGCTCGGCGAGGAATCGTCCAGGTACCGCACGACGGCACGCGGGACGTACGGCGACACGTCGCCGCCGAGGCTCGCGACCTGGCGCACGAGCGAGCTCGACACGACCGAGTTGGCCGGGTCGGCCAGCAGGAAGACCGTCTCGACGCCCGTGAGGTGGTTGTTCACGACCGCCATCGGCGTCTCGTACGAGACGTCCTGCTGCGAGCGGATCCCCTTCACGAGCACGCCCGCGCCGACCTCCTGCGCGTAGTCGACAAGCAGCCCGACGCTCCACGAGCCCACGACGATCTTGCCGGGGATCTTCGCCTCCTCGATCGACTGCTCGAGCAGCCGCAGCCGGAGCGCGATCGGCAGCATGCCCTCCTTGTCGGGGTTGTGCACGACGAGCACGTGGAGCTCGTCGTACAGCCCGGAGGCCCGGCGGATGATGTCGAGATGACCCAGCGTCGGAGGATCGAAGGATCCCGGGACGACGGCGATCCGGTTGCTCATAGCTCAACCCTATCGAGCAGCCTGGCAGCCGACGCCGCGCGACATCAGTTCTTCCTGAGAGCCGCGCGCTCCTCGGATCCGAGCCGCGCCTCGAGGATCGTCGCGAGCCCCTCGTGGCGGGCGAGGGAGGGATCGGCGTCGAGGATCTCCTCGGCAAGCCCCCGGGCCCGCTCGATGAGCCCGGCGTCCTTGATGACGCGCAGCAGCCGCAGCGACGACCGGGATCCCGACTGCGCGCCGCCCAGCACGTCGCCCTCGCCGCGCAGCTCGAGGTCGACCTCGGCGAGCTCGAACCCGTCGAGCGTCGCCGCGACGGCCTCGACACGCTCGCGGGCAGGCGTGCCCTCGAGGGCCTCGGTGACGAGCAGGCACAGCCCCGGCACTCCACCGCGGCCGACGCGGCCGCGCAGCTGGTGCAGCTGCGAGACGCCGAACCGGTCGGCGTCGAGGATGATCATCGACGACGCGTTCGGCACGTCGACGCCGACCTCGATCACCGTCGTCGCGACGATGAGGTCGATGTCGCCCGCCGCGAAGGCGCGCATGATCGCGTCCTTCTCGTCGCCCGGCATGCGGCCGTGCAGCGGCTGGATGCGCAGGTGCCGCGTCGCGGGCTGCTGCGTGAGCATACGCGTGACCTGCTCGACGCCGAACCGGGGCCCCTTGCGCTCGTCGAGGTCGGCCGGCACGTCGTCGAGCGCGTCGTCGACGACGGGCTTCGCCCCCTCGGCCTCGGCGTCGATCGCGGCGCACACGACGAACACCTGATGCCCCTTCGCGACCTCCTCGGCGGCGCGCTCCCACACGCGGGCGAACCAGCCCGGCTTCTCGGCGATCGGCGCGACGAACGTCTCGATGCCCGCGCGGCCCGCCGGCATCGTGCGGATCGTCGAGACGTCGAGGTCCCCGAAGACGGTCATGGCGACCGTGCGCGGGATCGGCGTCGCCGTGAGCACGAGCACGTGCGGGTTGCTGCCCTTGGCGCGCAGCGTCTCGCGCTGCTCGACGCCGAACCGGTGCTGCTCGTCGACCACGACGAACCCGAGGTCGGCGAACGTCGTCTTGTCGCTCAGCAGCGCGTGCGTGCCGACGACGATGCGAGCCTGACCCGACGCGACGCGCAGCGACGCACGGCGCCGCTCGGCGGCCGTCATCTGCCCCGTGAGGAGCGTCGGCATGAGGTCGGCCGCGAGATCGGGCCCGAGCATCTTCGCGATCGAGCGCAGGTGCTGCGCCGCGAGCACCTCGGTCGGCGCGATGAGCGCGCTCTGCCCGCCCGACTCGGCCACCTGCAGCATCGCCCGCAGCGCCACGAGCGTCTTGCCGGATCCGACCTCGCCCTGCACGAGGCGGTTCATCGGCGCCTCGGCCACGAGATCGCCCGCGATGCGTGATCCGACCGTCTGCTGATCGGGCGTCAGCTCGAACGGCATGGCGGCGTCGAATCGCTCGAGCAGACCGCCCGGGGCCGCGGGCCGCGGCGTCGCGGCGAGCTCGCGAACGAGCCGCCGCTGCTGCACGAGCGCCGTCTGCATGACGAGCGCCTCGTGCAGGCGCAGCGTGTGGCGCGCCCGGTGCACGTCGGCGTCGGTCTTCGGGCGGTGGATCTTGTCGAGCGCCTCGCGCGCCGGCAGCGCCTTCTGCGCGACGCGCGCCTCGGGCGTGAGCGGATCGGGCACGTCGCCGAGGTCGTCGAGCACCGTCTGAATGAGGTTCTGGATCTGCCACGTCGGCAGCGTCGACGTCGCGGGATAGAACGGCAGCGGGCGCTCGGCGTACTCCTCCGCCGACTCGCGCGCCTCGAGCTCGTCGTCGAAGAGCTGGTAGTCGGGATGCGAGAACTGCAGCTGCCCTCGGTACTCGCCGACGCGACCCGAGAAGATGCCGCGCACGCCAGGGCGCAGCTGCTTCTCGCGCCAGGCCTGCCCGAAGAACGTCAGGCTCATCTCGCCGACGCCGTCGCCGATCACGACCTCGAGCAGCGTGCCGCGCCTGTTGCGCATCGGGCGCGACTGCACCGTGCGTACCTCGGCCACGATCGTCGCGGGCTGGCCGATCGGCAGGTCGAGGATCGGCGTGAGGTCGCCCCGCTTCGCGTATCGGCGCGGGTAGTGCGAGACGAGGTCGCCCACGGTCTCCATCTCGAACGCCCGCGCGAGCGACTTCGCCAGCTTCGGCCCGACGGCCTCCTGCAGCGGGGTCTCCATCGCCAACGTCATGATTCGATCCTATGTTCGACCAGCGACATTCCTTAGTCTGAGGAGGTGACGCGCATCATCTCGGGCCGCGCCGGCGGAATCCGGCTCGACGTCCCTCCCGCAGGAACGCGCCCGACGAGCGACCGCGTGCGCGAGTCGCTCTTCGCGGCGCTCGAATCGACGGGCATGCTCGACGGCACCACCGTGCTCGACCTCTACGCGGGATCCGGTGCGCTCGGCCTCGAGTCGGTCAGCCGCGGCGCCGCCGCCTGCGATCTCGTCGAGAAGAACGCGCGAGCGGCGCAGATCGCCCGGCGCAACGCCGCGCAGATCGCGAAGGCGACGGGCGCGCGGGCCGACGTGCACGCGGTCGCAGTGCAGGCTTTCCTCCGGTCCGCCGCGCGCACCTACGACGTCGCCTTCCTCGATCCGCCGTACGATCTCGACGGCCAGCAGCTTCGCGACGACCTCGCCGCGCTGCGGCCGCTGCTCGCGGACGACGCGATCGTCGTCGTCGAGCGGGCGACGCGGTCGGGCGCACCCGACTGGGCGCACGCGGGCCTCGCGCCGCTGCGCGACCGCGCCTACGGCGACACGACGATGTGGTGGGGGGAGCCCGCCGATCAGTCGCCCTCGAGCGGCGCCCAGTCCCGATAGGGATCCCACCCGCCGGGCCCCCGGGGCGCCTCGCCGTCGACCGTGACGGGCAGTGCGCCGCGCGCCGTGACCCGGCCGATCTCGCGGAAGTTCTCCGGCACGGCGCCCGCGGGGAACGTCGCGAGCAGCGCGTGATCTTCGCCGCCCCGCAGCGCGCGATCCGGATCCGGCCCCAGGAGGTCGCGCGACAGGTCGAGCGTGACGCGCGAAGCGTCGGCGAGGCGCGTCGCGTCGAGCACGAGGCCGTCCGAGACGTCCATCATCGCCGTCACGCCCGCCTCGGCCGCCAGCGGGCCCTGCGCGAGCGGCGGGACGGGCCGCAGCTGCCGCTCGACCGCGCGACGCTCGGCCTCGGTGAGCGCGTCCAGCCCCTCGACCGTCAGAGGCTGCGCCCGCCCCTCGGCATCGGCGAAGCGCCCGAAGAGGATGTCGAGGCCGTGCGCGGCGACGCCCATCTCCCCAGCGATCGCGACGACGTCGCCCGCCCGGGCGCCCGAGCGCAGCACGCTCGCTCGGCCGTCGGTGTCGCCGAGCGCGGTCACGGCGATCGTGAGCACCGACGAGTGCGTCAGATCCCCGCCCGCGACGGCGCAGCCCGGCGCGAGTGCGTCGCACGCCTCCCGCAGCCCGTCCGCGATGGACTCGACCTCGACGACGGGGACGTCGCCCGGCACGGCGAGGGCGACGAGCAGCGCGATCGGCCGCGCGCCCATCGCGGCGACGTCCGACAGGTTCACGGCGGCGGCCTTCCAGCCGAGGTCGTACCCGGACGACCAGGCCCTTCGGAAGTCGGGGCCGTCGACGAGCGTGTCGGTCGTCGCGACGACGGATCCGGCGACGCGCAGAATCGCCGCGTCGTCGCCGATGCCCACGAGCGCGTCGCGCGCGGTGCCGGTTCGCGCCGCGATCCGCGCGAGCAGCTCGCGCTCCGAGAGATCCGCCACGACCGTCGCCTCGCTCATCCCCTCAGCCTACGAGGCCCGTGCGCCGCCCCGCGCCGGGTGCGCGTTCAGGGGGCCGCAATACGCTGGATCCGTGATCCGCCGACTCTTCGCCGTGGGCGCTCTCGCCCTCATCGCCGTTGCCGCAGGGTGCACGCCGACCGTGCACCTCGAGCCCGCCGAGGCCGCGAACGACCCCGCCTGCGCCGACGTGAGCGTGCGCGTACCCGAGAAGATCGGCGAGCTCGACCGCGTGTGGACCGACGCGCAGGCGACGGCCGCGTGGGGCGACCCCAGCGTCGTGCTGTTCTCGTGCGGACTCGAGCCGCCCGCACCCTCGACCCTGCAGTGCGTGACGATCGGCGGCGTCGACTGGATCGTCGACGAGACCGACTTCCCGAACCTCCGGATGACGACCTACGGCCGCACGCCCGCGGCGCAGGTGTACGTCGACACCGAATCGGTCAGCAGCAACGACGTGCTGAGCGCGCTCAGCAACGCGGCGAACATCCTCCCGAAGGACGGCGCCTGCACGACGTACGAGGACGCCGAGCAGGTCGAGGACGCGCCGCAGACCTCCTGATCAGGCCCGCGCGAGCTCGATCAGCTCGGTGATGAGGTCGGCGTAGCTGAGCCCCGTCGCGACCCAGCACTTGGGGTACATCGAGATGGGTGTGAAGCCGGGCATCGTGTTGAGCTCGTTGACGACGATCTCGCCGTCGTCGGTGAGGAACACGTCGACGCGCGCGAGGCCGCGCCCGTCGACCGCGTCGAAGGCGCGCGCGCCGATCTCGCGGATCCGAGCGATCTCGTCGTCCGTCAGGTCGGCGGGGCACACGACATCGGCGCCGTCGCCCCCGAGGTACTTGCCCTCGAAGTCGTAGAACTCGCGCGTCGTGAGCACGATCTCGCCCGGCAGCGAGGCGCGAGTGGGCTCGTCGCCGCGCCCCTGCAGCACCGCGACCTCGATCTCGCGGCCCGAGATCGCCCGCTCGACGAGCACCTTGTCGTCCTCGGCCAGCGCGATGCGCATGGCCTCGTCGAGCTCGGTCGCGTCGTGCGCCTTCGAGACGCCGACGCTCGAGCCGGCGCGCGCGGGCTTGACGAACACGGGGTAGCCGAGCGCCTCGACATCGGATCGCACGGCGTCGGCCTCGTCGCGCCAGCGGCGCGCGCGCACCGTCACGCTCGGCGCGACCGCGATGCCGTCGGCCTCGAGTGCCACCTTCATGAAATGCTTGTCCATGCAGATCGCGGAATCGAGGATCCCGCCGCCCGCGTACGGCACCTCGAGGATGTCGAGGAAGCCCTGCATCGTGCCGTCCTCGCCGTGCAGGCCGTGCAGGATCGGCAGGACGACGTCGACCTCGCCGAGCGACTCGATCTCGCCGCCCGCGCGCTCGACGCGCAGCTCGCGCGGGCCGCCCGGCATGGGCCAGAGGATCCGCGTGCCGTTGTCGACGACCTCGGGCAGCTTGTCGGCGTCGAGGCGGAAGCGCGCGGGGTCGTCCTCTTCCAGGACGAAGACGCCGTCGCGCGTGATCCCGACGGGGATCACGCGGTAGCGCTCGCGGTCAATCGCGCCGAGCACGCCCCCCGCCGTCGCCGAGGAGATCTCGTGCTCGCTCGATCGCCCGCCGAAGAGCACCGCCACGGTCGCTGCTGCCATACTGCGTCTCCTCCTGCGGAGTGTCGTCGTCGGTTGTGAGGTGCGGCGCGATGTCGCGAGGCTCCATTGTGCCATCCAGCACCATCTTCACCTGCTGCACGATGGGCATCTCGACGCCCTTCGCCTGCGCAAGCTGCAGGATCGGCGCGACGGAGCTGAGCCCCTCGGCCGTCTGCTCCATGTGCTCGACGACGTCGTCGAGCGTGTACCCCTGGCCGAGCAGGCGCCCGGCCGTGTTGTTGCGGCTCAGCGGCGACTGGCACGTCGCGATGAGGTCGCCGAGGCCCGCGAGCCCCTGCATCGTCTCGTGCTGGGCGCCGTAGGCGACGGCGAAGTCGGTCATCTCGACGAGCCCTCGCGTGATGATCGACGCCTTCGTGTTCTCGCCGTATCCGACGCCGTCGACGATGCCGGTCGCGACCGCGATGAGGTTCTTGAGCACGCCGCCGAACTCGGTGCCCGCGACGTCGGTGTTCACGAACGTGCGGAAGTAGCCGTTCGACGAGGTCGTCGCGACGAGCGCTGCGGTCTCGGCGCTGTGCGACGAGGCGACCGCGGCCGTCGGCTGCTCCTGCGCGATCTCGCGCGCGAGGTTCGGACCGCTCACGACCGCGATGCGGCGCGGGTCGCAGCCCAGCACCTCCTCGATCACCTGGCTCATGCGCAGGCCGGACTTCTTCTCGACGCCCTTCATGAGGCTCACGACGGGCGCCTCGGTGCGCGAGAGGATCGGGCGGATCTGCTTCAGCGTGTCGCGCGCCGACTTACTCGGCACCGACACGTACACCTGGTCGGCGCCCTCGAGGGTGCGCGCGATGTCGTGCGTCGCGCGCATCGTGCGGGGCAGGTTGATGCCCGGCAGGTAGCGCGAGTTGCGCTTGGCCTCGTCGATCTCGCGCGCGAGCTCGGGGCGGCGCGCCCACATCGTGACGCGCGCTCCCCCGTCGGCGAGGATCTTGCCGAACGTCGTCCCCCAGCTGCCCGCGCCGAGGACTGCCACGCGGGCGCTCACAGGCGCCCCGTCTCGCTCTGGCCGTGGCGCGAGGGATCCCAGCGCTCCTCCGGCGGCGTCTCGCCGCGCAGCTCGCCGAGCAGGCGCGCGACCTCCTGCATGAGGCGGTCGGAAGCCTCGGTGATGACGCCCTTCTCGTGCTCGCGGCCGCGCAGGTCGTCGAGCGCGATGGGCTCACCGACGAGGAAGGTCACGCGCCGGCGCGGCGGGAACACCCGCAGGCGTCCGTACCGCGGCAGGATCTGCTGCTCGCCCCAGTGCGCGACCGGGATCAGGGGCAGGTCGCCCGCGAGCGCGAGACGCACGGCGCCCGACTTGCCCCGCATGGGCCACAGATCGGGGTCGCGCGTGAGCGTGCCCTCGGGGTAGACGATGACGCCGCTCTGATCGCGGATCAGCTGGGATGCCTGCTCCATCGACTGCGAGGCGCCGTTCTTGCCGTGGCCCGTGCGCGAGACGGGCACCATGCCCGTCTTGCGCATCGCTGCGCCGAGCACGGGCACGCGGAAGAGGCTCTCCTTCGCCATGAAGCGCGGGGCGCGACCCATCCGCCACGTCGCGACCGCGACCGTCAGCGGGTCGAACTCGCTGTGGTGGTTCGGCGCGAGGACGTACGCCCCCTCACGCGGCAGGTTCTGTGCGCCGCGCACCTCGATCTTCGCGAACCATCCCACGAGCGGGATCACGACGGCCGCGAGCAGCCAGAAGAGGCTGGGGCGGCGCTTCTCGGCAGAGGCCTTCGGCACGCTCAGCCCACGACGTCGAAGTCAGCGCCCAGAGCGGTGAGCTTGTCGAAGAACTTCTCGTAGCCGCGGCGGATGATGCCGACGTTCGACACGCGCGAGGTGCCCTCGGCGACGAGCGCCGCGATGACGTACGCGTAGCCGCCGCGCAGGTCGGGCACGACGATGTCGGCGCCCTTGAGGGGCGTCGGCCCCGTGACCACGGCGGCCTGCTCGAGCTCGCGCCGCGCGACGCGGCGGTTGGGGTCTGCGAGGCCGTGCGGGTGCACGACGATGTCTGCACCCATCTGGTTGAGGGCCGCCGTAAAGCCCAGGCGGTTCTCGTACACCGTCTCGTGCACGGTCGAGACGCCCTCGGCCTGCGTGAGCGCGACGATGAGCGGCTGCTGCCAGTCGGTCATGAATCCGGGGTGCACGTCGGTCTCGACCATGACGGGCGAAAGCGGCGTGCGCGCGCGGCGGAACGTGATGCCGTCGTCGGTGATGTCGAAGGATCCGCCGACCTTGCGGTACACGTTGAGGAACGTGAGCATCTCGTACTGGCGCGCGCCCTTGACGAAGATCTCGCCGTCGGTCGCGAGGGCAGCGCAGGCCCAGCTCGCGGCCTCGTTGCGGTCGAAGAGGCTGCGGTGGTCGTAGCCGTGCAGCTCCTCGACGCCCTCGATGAAGATGACGCGGTTGGGCTCGTACGAGATGATCGCGCCCATCTTCTGCAGCACGCCGATGAGATCCATGATCTCGGGCTCGATCGCCGCGCCGCGCAGCTCGGTCACGCCCTTCGCGCGCACGGCCGTGAGCAGCACCTGCTCGGTCGCGCCGACGCTCGGGTACGGCAGCTCGATGTCGGCGCCGTGCAGACCCTCGGGCGCCGACAGGCGGATGCCATTCGGCTGCTTGTCGACGATCGCGCCGAACTTGCGGAGCGCGTCGAGGTGGAAGTCGATCGGGCGGTCGCCGATGCGGCACCCGCCGAGGTCGGGGATGAACGCCTGCCCCAGCAGGTGCAGCAGCGGGCCGCAGAAGAGGATCGGGATGCGGCTCGAGCCCGCGTGCGCGTCGATCTCCTCGAAGCCGGCCGACTTGGCCTTCGTCGGGTCGAGCACGAGCGAGCCCGGCTCCTCGCCCTCGGACACGGACACGCCGTGCACCTCGAGGAGCGAGCGGACGACCTCGACGTCGCGGATCTCGGGGACGTCGCGCAGGATCGAGGGGGTCTCGCCGAGGAGACTCGCCACCATCGCCTTGGTCGCGAGGTTCTTCGCGCCCTTGACGTCGACCTGCCCGCGGAGCGGCCGTCCGCCGCGGATTTCGAGAATGTCTCCGAGCACCGGGGCTGTCTGCGCGTCCGCGCTTCCTACGAGCGTCATTCCAGTGGATCCTCACTTACTTCCGGCGGAACCGGCCGCCCCGAATCTCGGGACGACTTCTCAGCTCACGGAACCGGAAGGGTCCGTGGCCGCCACGCCTCGCGACGGGCCTCGAACTGCGTGATCTCGTCCTGATGGCGCAGGGTGAGCCCGATGTCATCGAGCCCTTCGAGGAGCCGCCACCTAGTGTAATCGTCGATCTCGAAAGGGGCCGTGAAGTCGCCGACCGTGGCGGTTCGCGCCACGAGGTCGACCGTCATCTCGACGCCGGGGTTCGCGTCGATCTCGGCCCAGATGCGCTCGAGCACGTCCTCCGTGATGATGCCCGTGACGAGGCCCTGCTTGCCCGAGTTGCCCCGGAAGATGTCGGCGAAGCGGGGCGAGAGCACGACCTTGAAGCCGTAGTCGCGCAGCGCCCAGACGGCGTGCTCGCGACTCGAACCGGTGCCGAAGTCGGATCCGGCGACGAGGATCGACGCGTTCCGGAACGGCTCCTGGTTCAGCACGAAGTCGTCCTGCTGCCGCCAGCTGTAGAAGAGCGCGTCGTCGAAGCCGGTCTTCGTGACGCGCTTCAGGAAGACGGCGGGGATGATCTGGTCGGTGTCGACGTTGGAGCGCTTGAGCGGCGCCGCGACACCCGTGTGCGTGGTGAACTTCTCCATGATTCAGGCCTCAGCTCCCTCGAGTGCGCGGTCGTTGGCGGATTCCAGGTCGCTCGGGCTCGACAGCGTGCCGCGCACGGCCGTCGCGGCCGCGACGAGCGGCGACACGAGGTGCGTGCGCCCGCCCTTGCCCTGGCGCCCCTCGAAGTTGCGGTTGCTCGTCGACGCGCACCGCTCCCCCGGCGCGAGCTGGTCGGGGTTCATGCCGAGGCACATCGAGCAGCCCGCGAAGCGCCACTCGCCGCCGAACTCGGTGACGATCTTGTCGATCCCCTCGGCCTCCGCCTCGAGGCGCACGCGCGCGGATCCCGGAACGACCATGACGCGCACGCCGTCGGCCTTCTTGCGCCCCTTGATGATCGACGCGAACTCGCGCAGATCCTCGATGCGGCTGTTCGTGCACGAGCCCATGAACACGGCGTCGACGGGGATGGACTTCATGGGCGTGCCGGGCTCGAGGTCCATGTACTCGCACGCGCGCTCGGCGGCCTGGCGAGCCGTGGGGTCGGAGAACGACTCGGGCTCGGGCACGGATCCGCTGAGCGAGACGCCCTGTCCCGGGTTGGTGCCCCACGTCACGAACGGCTCGAGCTCGTCGGCGTCGATGAACACCTCGGCGTCGAAGGCGGCGCCCTCGTCGGTCGGCAGCGTCTTCCAGTAGGCGACAGCGTCGTCCCAGTCCTTGCCCTTCGGGGCGTGCGGACGGCCTTTGACGTACTCGAACGTCGTCTCGTCGGGCGCAACCATGCCCGCGCGAGCGCCGGCCTCGATCGACATGTTGCAGATCGTCATGCGCCCCTCCATCGAGAGGGAGCGGATCGCGCTGCCGCGGTACTCGAGCACGTAGCCCTGGCCGCCGCCCGTGCCGATCTTCGCGATGACGGCGAGGATGATGTCCTTCGCCGTGACGCCCGGCTTCAGCTCGCCCTCGACCGTGATCGCCATGGTCTTGAACGGGCGCAGCGGCAGCGTCTGCGTCGCGAGCACGTGCTCGACCTCGCTCGTGCCGATGCCGAACGCGAGGGCGCCGAACGCGCCGTGCGTCGAGGTGTGGCTGTCGCCGCACACGACCGTGATGCCGGGCATCGTCAGGCCCAGCTGCGGACCCATGACATGCACGATGCCCTGCTCGGCGTCGCCCAGCGAGTGCAGGCGCAGCCCGAACTCCTCGGCGTTGCGGCGCAGCGTGTCGACCTGCGTGCGGCTCGTGAGGTCGGCGATCGGCTTGTCGATGTCGACCGTGGGGGTGTTGTGGTCCTCCGTGCCGATCGTGAGGTCGAGGCGGCGCGGCTCGCGCCCCTCGGCGCGCAGGCCGTCGAACGCCTGCGGACTCGTGACCTCGTGCACGAGGTGCAGATCGATGTAGATCAGGTCGGGCTCCTGGCCCTCGCCGCGGACGACGACGTGGTCGTCCCACAGCTTCTCGGCCAGCGTGCGCGGGTGATCGGGGACCGTGATGTCGGCAGTCATGCTCGTGTTCTCCTCCGGAACGTCGTGGGTGTCGGCCATCGACTGACTCCGCGACGGGGAGGCCTAGAGCGAGATCCCGTCGCGGCAGCTAAGGAGAAGGCTTGCGCACCGCACACGACGACGATAACAGAGTGCTCACCCTCCCCCGCGCACAGCGGGCGGAGAGTGAGCACTCTGCTCAGCGACGCGTCCGCGCCGTGATCACTTCTTCTCGTCGACCTCCGTCGACGCGTCCTTCTTCTTGGAGGCGCCGCTCGCGACGAGGCTCGCGATCGTCGAGATCGCGATCGCGCCGACGATGACGCCGAGCGAGGTCCAGTTGTCGATCTCGGGCGCCCAGTCGACGTGCTCGCCGCCGTTGATGAACGGCAGCTCGTTGACGTGCAGCGCGTGGAAGAACAGCTTCAGGCCGATGAACGCGAGGATGAACGCGACGCCGTACTTGAGGTAGCGCAGGCGCTCGAGCAGGTCGCCGAGCAGGAAATACAGCTGGCGCAGGCCCATGAGGGCGAAGAGGTTCGCGGCGAAGACGAGGAACGGCACCTGCGTGATGCCGAAGATCGCGGGAATCGAGTCGATCGCGAAGACGAGGTCGGTGACGCCGATCGAGATGAACACGATGATCATCGGCGTGAGCATCTTCTTGCCGTTGACGGTCGTTCGCAGCTTCGAGCCGTCGTACGCGTCGTGGATCGGGATGAAGCGGCGCAGCACGCGGACGATGAACGTCTCCTTGTCGTCGTCCGCGCCCTCGCGCTCGAACACCTGGCGCGCGGCCGTGTAGACAAGGAACGCGCCGAAGATGTAGAAGATCCAGCTGAGGTTCTCGATCAGCACGGCGCCCAGCATGATGAAGCCCGCGCGCAGAATGAGCGCGATGATGATGCCCACCATCAGCACCTCCTGCTGATACTTCCGGGGCACCGAGAACTGCGTCATGATCAGCACGAAGACGAACAGATTGTCGATCGACAGGCTGTACTCGGTGAGCCAGCCGCTCACGAATTCGATGGCGTGCTGGTCGTCGCCCATGATCCACAGGAGCACCGCGAAGATGAGGGCGAGCGAGACGTAGAACACGACCCACAGCGCCGATTCGCGCGTCGACGGGATGTGGGGGCGCTTCAGGATGAGCAGCAGATCGCCGATGAGGATGAGGGTCAGAACGACGAGCGAACCGACCTCGAACCACACTGGAATGTCCAAGGGGAACCTTTCGGGTACACAGAGTCGCGCAAGTCTCTCCCGCGCATCGATTGATGCGCCGCGCACCCCGGAGCCGCTTCGATGGTGCTCGTGGTGACGATGTGCGCGAGAACGGGATACTCCCTTTCGCGACAGTCAGTGTACGCGAGGGGCGCGCCGCGCCCAGACACGAAGAAGCCCGGATCCGAAGATCCGGGCTTCTTGCTGCGGTGACCCCAGCGGGATTCGAACCCGCGTTACCGGCGTGAGAGGCCGGCGTACTAGGCCGCTATACGATGGGGCCGCATCTGCTCTGTTTTCTTCCCCGCTCTCGCGGCGACTCAGTAACTATAGAACGAATCGGAGCGCACGACAAAATCGGGCGACCCTCAGCGTGTCGCCCGGGCGTGTCTTCTCACCGCGACTCTAGCCCTCGTCGACTCGCAACGGAACCCCCTGCATTCGCTCGGTGTGCGTGGCATGCTCATGCCATGCGCGTCACCAAGCACGAACACGCCTGCCTCGTCATCGAACAGGACGGCGAGACGCTCGTCGTCGATCCGGGCGGCTTCACGTCGGACCT
>JAJUIM010000171.1 GCA_029267645.1 Microbacterium sp. | reverse complement strand
TCGCCACCGGAGGGAATGACGAATCGTGGCTCTCACTCGACGCGGTCGAAACACGCTGTTCATCGTGGCAGGCGCCGTCGCCGTCCTGCTCGTGGGCGGAGGCATCGCCTACGCCGCCATCTTCGCGGGCGACGACCCCGAGCCGGTTGTGGAGTCGCCCACCGCGACGCCGACCGCGACGGTCACGCCGACGCCGACGCCCACGCCCACGCCGACCCCCGAGGCGGCCGAGATTCCGACGTCGACGCCGATGCACGCCGTGTTCGACGGCTGGACGGGCGCCGACTCGGGCCAGGTCGCCGACATCAAGCCGCAGATCGGCGACGCCGCGTCGGGCCGCATGTCGGCCTACATCGACGCCCCGCGCGTGAAGGAGCCGGCAGCGGCCCTCACGGTCGAGGTGCCTGTGACGCCGGGCGAGCGCTACGACGTGTCGGCGCAGCTGCGCCAGGGCACGACGCAGCTGCACGAGGTCGACGGCGAGATCGTCGTGGGCGACACGTCGGTGCCGTTCGGCGAGCTGAACGGCGCGTGGAGCGAGGTGACGGGCGAGTTCACGGCGCCTGAGGGATCCGACGTCGCGACCGTGCAGGTGCGCATCAACGGATCCGTGACGGCGCTCGGCGTCGACGACCTCACGCTCACGCCCGCGTCCGGCGGCGACAACGTCGTGCCGAACGCGTCGTTCGAGCAGGTCACGGGCGACTGGGGCATCCTCAACCAGTCGCTGATCCTGCGCGAGAAGGGCGCGGCCATGGCGGTCTCGCTGCCCGACGGCGACGCGTCGTGGAGCGTCACGACCTCGGGCGGCGACACGGTCGCCGAGGGCACCGAGACCGTCTCGGAGGGCTTCGCGCGCATCCCGCTCGAGGGCGTCACGCAGGGCTACTACACGTTCTCGGTCACCGACTCGGCGGGCCAGCAGGTCTCGACCCCGTTCGGCGTCGTCGACTTCCAGGGCACGAACATCGCCGCCGACGACCGCTTCGGCGTCGCGACGCACGTGGATCAGGACTGGTACGTCGACGCGGCCGACGCGATCCGCTCGGTCGGCTTCGGCCTCGCGCGCAACGACGTGCTGTGGGAGCAGAACGAGACGACGCCCGGGCAGTACAGCTTCTCGTCGCACTACACGACCGAGTTCGGCAAGTTCTCGTCGCACGGCATCGACCTGCTCGGCATCGTCAACTACGGCAACCCGCTGTACGACGGCGGCAACACCCCCGCCTCGCCCGAGGCCGTCGACGCCTTCGGCCGCTACGCCGCCGCGATCGCGCGCACATTCGACGTCGCGGGCCTCGAGGTGTTCAACGAGTTCAACCACGACCGCTTCCAGAACGGATCGTGCGGCTCGGCGCCCGAGTGCTACCGCCCGCTCATCCAGTCGACCGAGAAGTACGTCGCCGAGGTAGACCCCGAGCTGCCCATCGTGGTCGGCTCGACGGCCAACTACGACGGCGCCTGGTTCGACGGCCTGTGGGCCACGGGCGCCATCGAGAACTCCGACGTCATGAGCTTCCACCCGTACAACAAGTACATCTACGACACCCCCGAGAGCCTCTCGAGCGTCGTGGGCGAGGCCAACGACCACATGCAGAGCATCGGCGGATCGATCCTCCCGATCTGGATCACCGAGTTCGGGTGGACCACGGGCGCCGAGCTCGGCCAGCAGGTCTCGCGCGAGATGCAGGCCGAGCGCCTGCTGCGCGCCGAGCTCACGTCGCTCGACTACGGCGTGCAGAAGTACTTCTGGTACGACCTCACCGACGACAGCACCGACCCCAACAACCACGAGGGCAACTTCGGCATGTTCGAGCAGCGCCGATCCGGCGTCGCGGCGCAGCCGCCGAAGCCCGCGGCCTTCGCGCAGGCGCTGCTCATCGACCTGCTCGAGGGCCGCCCGCAGGCCGACGGCGTCGACGCCGGAGACGGCGTCAAGACGGCGTCGTTCGGCGAGGGCGACGACATGATCCACGCCGCGTGGTCGATCGACGGCGAGCGTCAGGCGACGATCGAGGCGTCGGGCCCCGTCGAGGTCACGACGATGTGGGGATCCACCGAGCGCATCGAGCCCGAAGGCGGCTCGGTCTCCGTCACGGTCGGCAGCTCCCCCGTGTTCATCGAGGAAATCCAGTGACAGATCAGAACGACCCCTTCGAGGGGCTCACCCGCAAGCAGCTGCGCGAGATGCGCGATCGCCTCGACGCCGCGGAGGCGGCCGCGGCCCGCTCCGCGCCCGACGACGACCGCACGCAGGCGATCCCCGCCGCGTCGGACGACGCCCGCACGACCGCGATCCCGGAGGCGCGCACGCCCGCCGCCGACGACGCGCCGACGCCCACCCTCGGCACGCCCGTCGCGACGACGCAGGCGGCCCCCACCGAGCCCGCAGCAGGCGCGGCAGGCGGATCCGGCGGCGCGGGCGCGACGGGCGGCGACACGGCCGCCGGTGACGGATCCGGTCGCCGCTGGACGAAGAAGCACACGAAGCGCACGATCATCATCGCGATCATCGTGCTGATCGTGTGCGGCATCTGGCTCGGCATCCGCGCGCTCATGGTGAAGGGCGACCTCGAGGCCGCCCAGCGCGTCGTGACGCACGTGCAGGAGGATCCCGACAGCCTGCAGGCCTCGCTGCCCGTGCTCGGCGAGTACGCCGGGTCGGCCGCGAGCGTGCGGTGGGATCCCGTGTGGCGCGTCGCCGAGTTCATCCCCTGGGCGGGCACGAACCTCAAGGGCGTGCGCCTCGCGGCCGAGTCGATCGACGTCGCGGCCAACGACCTCGCGGTGCCCGCGCTCGAGGAGATGAACTCCGACAGCGAGACGCCGATCCTCGAGCGCCTGCTGCCGATCCTCGACGACGTGCAGCCGCGCGTCGAATCGCTCGCCGAGGGCATCGAGGGCGTTGCGTCGTCCGACTCGCTCATCGGCCCCGTGCGCAGCGGCGTCGACATGGTCGACGGCGTCATGCAGACGGCCGCCCCGGCGCTCGGCGTCGCACCGAGCCTCCTCGGAGCAGACGGCGAGAAGAACTACCTGCTCGTGTTCATGAACAACGCCGAGTCGGTCGGCCTCGGCGGATCCGCCGCGTCGCAGACCCTCGTGCACGTCGACAAGGGCAAGCTCGAGATCGCGGCGCAGGCCGGATCCGGCAACTTCACCGAGGGCCAGGCCGTGGACGTGGACGTCGACGACAGCGCGATGCAGCTGTACGGCGATTACCTCCGCACGCACATCAACACGACGCCGAGCCGCCCCGACTTCCCGACGATGGCCGAGCTCACGACGGCGTTCTGGAACCGCGACATCGGCGACCAGCAGATCGACGGCGTCGTCGCGATCGACCCGATCGCGCTGAGCTTCATCCTCGAGGCGACGGGTCCGATCAACATCGAGGAGACGGGCGACACGATCGACAGCGGCAACGCCGTGAGCCTGCTGCTCAGCGAGGTCTACTCACGCTGGAACGCGTACGAGAACCCCGAGATCGTCGACCAGTTCTTCGCGGGCGTCGCGGTGCAGATGTTCGACAAGGTCGCCTCGGCCGACTTCGACATGCTCACGATGGTGCGCTCGCTGCAGCGCGGCATCGACCAGGGCTCGATCCTGTTCCACAGCTTCGACGAGGAGACGCAGGAGTTCATCGCTGCCGAGCGCGTCTCGGGCATCCTGCCGACGTCGAACGACGAGAACAGCACGGTCGGCGTGTACTTCCGCGACGAGTCGGCGTCGAAGATCGACTACTACATGCGCTCCAACATCGACGTCGCGCAGCAGTGCACCGACAGCGGCGCCACGTTCGACGTCGCCACGACGCTGCACCTCGACATCGACCAGGCGGCGGCCGACATGCTGCCCGACTACGTCAAGAGCGGCACGTGGGGATCCAGCCAGTTCCGCACTGCGGTGTACGTCTACGGCCCCGCGGGAACGACGCTCGACGAGGTGACGATCGAGGGCCGTCAGGTCGAGATCAAGAACCAGGACATCGACGACCTCGGCCGCCCCGTGGCCTACGTCGAGACCTACCTCGCCCCGGCCGAGCAGGCCACCGTGAACGCGTCGTTCTCGGGCGAGGGCGAGTTCGGCCCCGCGGCCCTCTGGTCGACGCCGATGGTCAACCCCACGACGGGCACCGTCTCCGGCTGCGAGTAAGACACTAGCCAGGGTCGCCAAAAACCCGGGTGTGGCTCCGCCACCCCCGGGTTTTTTGGCGACCCTGCGCGGTCAGAACGGGAGCTGGCGCGTGGGGGCCGTGGGCGTGCGGTCGTGGGGCACGCCGAGGTCGTCGAGCACGGCCGTGGCGGCGGGATCCGCGGCCCGGCGGGGCGCACGGCGCCTGCGGTGCTGCTCCTCCCAGCGGGCACGTTCGAGCACCTTGCGGTCGCGCGCGTGCACCATGCCGCGCAGCGTCGCCGCCATGAACGTGCCGATCCACGCACCGAGCGAGTTCGACACGATGTCGCGCACGTCGCTCACGCGGTCGCCGAGGTACTCCCCCTGCACCCACTCGATGCCGGCCGAGTACGCGGGCAGCAGGATGAGCGCGAGCCACCAGCCCCAGCCGGGCAGCGCCAGGCCGAGCAGGAAGCCGAGCGGCACGAACATGCCGATGTTCGTGACGAACTCGAGCTCCATGTACCCGAACGACTCGGGCATGCCGAGCCGGTAGAGCACGCGAAGCACGCGATCCGCCACCGTGTCGACTCCGATCCCGTCGAGGCTCGGCGACATCGTCACCCACATGACGAACGCCAGGTAGATGATGAACAGCACCGTGGCCAGGCCGACGCGCATGCGGCTGCGGCCGGGCTTGCGATCC
>JAJUIM010000162.1 GCA_029267645.1 Microbacterium sp. | reverse complement strand
GCTCACGAGCGACTCGTCGCGCTACTGGGACCGCGATGCCTGGCGCAACGGCACGACGCCTACAGAGCGCATGGCGAGCTTCGACAAGCAGATCGTGCGCGACTGGCTCGCCGCCCACTGGGACAAGCAGGGCACCCCGCCCGCGCTCCCGGCCGACGTGATCCAGCGCACACACGCCCGCTACGAGGAGCTCCTGCACCGCCTGACGGCGTAGCGCCGCCGGCGGCCGGTTCAGGTCGCGATTCGTGCCCCATATGCCGGGATGTGCGACAGAAAGCGCGACCGGAGCGCATCAGACGAGGCGCGTCTCGGTGAACTCCTTCGCCGCGTCGACGACGGCGGTTGCGAACGTGCCCTGGTACGCCGACGTCGCGCCGCCGTCGACGGGCAGCACGATGCCCGTCACGAATGCCGACGCATCGCTCGCGAGCCAGAGCGCCGCCTCAGCGATGTCCTCCGCGACGCCGAGCCGGCCGATGGGCTGATCCGGCCCGAGCTTCTCGTCGAGGAACGCACTGAATTCCTCGGCCTTCTCGAGCGGCACCCCGAAGCTTCGCGCCATGATGGGGGTCCGGATGATGCCCGGCGCGATCGCGTTCGAGCGGATCCCCTTCGGTCCGAGCTCTGTCACCGCCTGCCGCACGACGCCCACGACGGCGTGCTTGGCGATCGTGTAGCCGGCCGCGCTCCAGTTGCCCTGGAGCCCCGCGGCGCTCGCGGTCGACACGATGGATCCGCCGCCGCCCTGCGCCTCGAACTGGCGCGCGGCGTGCTTGTGACCCAGCACGACCGAGCGCGTGAGGAGCGCGAGCGTCTTGTCGAATCCGTCGGGCGTGATGTCCGTCAGCGGCGACGGATCGCCCTGCGCGCCCGCGTTGTTGAACATGATGTCGAGGCGTCCGAAGCGCTGGACCGCCGTAGCGATCGCGCCCGCGATGTCGTCCTCGTTCGTGACGTCGGTGTGGGCGTACACCAGGGATCCGCCGTGCGCGCGCTCGAGCTCGGTGCCCTGCGCGTCGTCGATGTCGGCGGCGACGACCTTCGCGCCCTCCCGCACGAACAGCTCGGCGCTCGCGCGCCCGATCCCGCTCGCGGCGCCCGTGACGACCGCGACCTTGCCCTCGAGCCTTCCGGCCATGATGTTCCTCCTCGAACCTCGGCACATTCGGCGACGAGTATCGCCAACGCCAGGCTAGCCCCGGCGAGCGGCCCCGAGGGCCGGTTCCGGTCGCATTCTCTGCCCCATATGCCGACATGCAGGGCAGAAAGTGCGACCCGAAGCGATCAGACGAGGCGCAGGTCGGCCTCGATCGCCGCGGCCGCGGCGAGCAGCTCCGGGAGGTAGGCCTCGCGGAGCCGGTCGGTCGTGACGCGCGCGGTGCTTGCCGACACGTTGACGGCCGAGACGACGGATCCGTCCCTGCCGCGGACGGGCGCCGCGACGGAGCAGACGCCCGACTCGAGCTCGCCGTCGGCGAGCGCGTAGCCGCGGGAGGCGACCTCGTCGAGCTGGCGGGCGAGGGATCCGGCGTCTGAGACCGTGCGCTCCGTGAATCGCTCGAACGCGTATCCGTCGATGACGGCGTCGCGCGTCGCGCGCGGCAGCGACGCGAGCAGCACCCTGCCCATGCTCGTGGCGTAGGCAGGGAAGCGCGTGCCGATCATGATGCCGACGCTCATGATGCGCCGCGTGGGCACGCGCGCGACGTAGACGATGTCGCCGCCGTCGAGCACGGCGGCCGAGACGCTCTCGTCGACCGTGCGTGAGAGGCGCTCGAGGTGCGGCTGCACGACCTCGGGCAGCGACAGCGCCGAGAGGTAGCTGAAGCCCAGCTCGAGCACCCGCGGCGTGAGCGCGAACTCTCGGCCGGTGCTGCGCACGTACCCGAGGTGCTCGAGCGTGCGCAGGAACCGGCCGGCGGCCGCGCGCGTGATGTCGGCGCGCGCGGCCGCCTCGCTCAGCGTCAGGCGCGGGTGCTCGGCGTCGAATGCGCGGATCACGGCGAGGCCGCGCGCGAACGACTGGACGACGTCGCCCGTAGCGTCGGACACGGATCCGCCCTACCGCTCGAGCACGACCGCGACGCCCTGGCCCACGCCGATGCACAGCGCGACAACCGCGACGCCCCCGCCGCGACGGGCGAGCTCGTGCGCGGCGTGGCCGAGCACGCGGCCGCCCGATGCGCCGAGCGGGTGGCCCATCGCGATCGCGCCGCCGTGGATGTTGACGCGCTCGGGGTCGATGTCCCACTGCCGGATGCAGGCGAGGCTCTGCGACGCGAACGCCTCGTTGAGCTCGACGACGTCGACGTCGGCCCACGTGCGGCCCGCGCGGCGCAGCGCGATGTTCGCGGCCTCGACGGGCGCGACGCCGAACAGGTGCGGCTCGTTCGCGAACACGCCGCGGCCCGCGATCCGGGCGAGCGGCTCGGCCTCGAGCGCGCCCTCGGCGCCGAGCAGCACGGCCGAGGCGCCGTCGTTGATGGACGACGAGTTGCCGGCAGTGACGGATCCGCCGTCCTTGAACAGCGCCCGCAGGCCCGCGAGCTTCGAGGTGGTCGAGCCGTCGCGGATCCCCTCGTCGCGAGCGAGCTCGTGACCCGGCACCTGCACGATCTCGGCGTCGTACGCGCCGTCCGCCCACGCGCGCGCCGCGAGCTCGTGGCTGCGCACGGCGAAGGTGTCCTGATCCTCGCGCGAGATGTCGTAGATCTCGGCGAGCAGCTCGGCGCTCTCGCCGTTCGAGATCGTCCACTCCTTCGGCAGCGCGGGGTTGACCATGCGCCAGCCGATCGACGTGTTCCACATCGTCTGGTTGCCCGTCGCGGGCCACGCCTTGGGCGACTTCTCGACGACGAACGGGGCGCGGCTCATCGACTCGACGCCGCCCGCGAGCACGAGCTGGTCGTCGCCCGCCTCGATCGCGCGGGAGCCCTGGATCACGGCCTCCAGCGAGGATCCGCACAGGCGGTTGACCGTGACGCCCGGAACCGACACGGGGAAGCCCGCGAGGAGCGCGCCGAAGCGCGCGACGTTGCGGTTGTCCTCGCCCGCCTGGTTCGCGTCGCCGAAGATGACGTCGTCGAGGCTGGCGGGATCCAGCTCGGCGCGGTCGGCGATCGCGCGCATGACGACGGCCGCGAGGTCGTCGGGGCGCACGCCCGAGAGCGCGCCGCCCGCGCGGCCGAAGGGGGTGCGCACGGCGTCGTAGACGAGGGTGTGAGTCATGCCTGCTCCTTCAGGTCGAGGCCCGTGAGCTCGCGCAGCTCGTCGAGCGTGTTGTCGCCGAACAGCTCGCGCACGGCGAAGCCGTCTGCCGTCACGTCGAAGACCGCGCGGTCGGTGTACACGCGGGTGACGCAGCCGACGCCCGTGAGCGGATACGTGCACTCCGCGACGAGCTTCGGCTCGCCCTGCTTGGTCAGCAGATCGGTCATGACGAAGACCTCCTTCGCGCCGATCGCGAGATCCATGGCGCCGCCGACCGCGGGGATCGCGCCGGGCGCGCCCGTCGACCAGTTCGCGAGGTCGCCGTTCTGCGCGACCTGGAACGCGCCGAGCACGCACACGTCGAGGTGCCCGCCGCGCATCATGCCGAACGAGTCGGCGTGATGGAAGTAGGCGGCGCCCGGCAGCGCCGTGACGGGCTGCTTGCCCGCGTTGATGAGGTCGGGATCGATGCGCCCCTCCTCGGGCGCCGCCCCCATGCCGAGCAGGCCGTTCTCGGTGTGGAGGATGATCTCCTCGTCGTCCGGGAGGAAGTTGGCCACGAGCGTCGGGGCGCCGATGCCGAGGTTGACGAACGCGCCCTCGGGGATGTCGGCGGCGATGCGGGCCGCGAGCTCGTCGCGCGTGATGCGGGTGGTCATCGGGTGCTCCCCTCGGTATCGAGCGGCGTGCCCTCGATCGTCACGCCGCCCACGAACGTGCCTTCGTCGAGCCAGGCGCGCTCGCCGACCGCGACGACGCGGTCGACGAAGATGCCGGGGGTCACGACGGTCTCGGGATCCAGCTCGCCGAGCGGCACGACCTCGTCGACCTGCACGATGGTCGTCGCGGCGGCCGTCGCCATGATGGGCCCGAAGTTGCGCGCCGTCTCGCGGTAGACGAGGTTGCCCCACCGGTCGGCGCGGAACGCCGAGATGAGCGCGTAGTCGGCTCGGATCGGATACTCGAGCGCGTACGTGCGGCCGTCGATCTCGCGGATCTCCTTGCCCTCGGCGAGCTGGGTGCCCACGCCCGTCGGCGTGAAGAAGGCGCCGATGCCGGCGCCCGCGGCGCGGATCCGCTCTGCCAGGTTGCCCTGCGGCACGAGCTCTAGCTCGATCTCGCCCGCGCGGTAGAGCCCGTCGAACACCCACGAATCGCTCTGGCGCGGGAACGAGCAGATGATCTTCCGCACGCGCCGCGCCGCGAGCAGCGCCGCGAGCCCCGTGTCGCCGTTGCCGGCGTTGTTGTTGACGATCGTGAGATCCGTCGCGCCGCTGTCGATCAGCGCGTCGATCAGCTCGACGGGCTGCCCCGCCCGGCCGAATCCGCCGATCATGACGGTCGAGCCGTCCTCGATGCCCGCGACGGCGTCCACCGCGCTGCCCACCGTTCTGTCGATCACCCTGCCTCCTCGCCAGTGTTCGCTCTGCGAACGACAGTTCGCTGTGCGAATCAAGTGTAGCGCGGGGGTGGGGTGGGTGGAAGGGTCGCTTGTCGGCCGCCGAGTCTGCGATTTGGGTACTAAAGGTTCTGCGATTTGTATACTTTGACGCCCGACACTGCCCCATCGACCCTTGGGGCCCCGCTCCCCGCCCCGCATACCCTGGAGGCATGAGCGAATACACCTCCATGGAACTCGGTCCGCTCGACGCGTGGCACGCCCTCGACGGCGCCGCGCCCGGCAAGGTCTTCCTCGATCGCGAGCTCGGCGCGACCAACTCGGGCGTGAGCGTCAACGGCCTCGCGGCGGGCCAGAGCTCGCCGT
>JAJUIM010000394.1 GCA_029267645.1 Microbacterium sp. | reverse complement strand
CCGAACAGCTGCAGCACGCCGAGCACGAGCGTCGCGGCGAGCAGCCAGCGCGAGCGGATCCGGAACGCGACCGCCGCGACGGCGAGGCCCGCGACCGCGACGGCCCCGAGGATCAGCACGACTTGGAGCGTCGAATACGAGTCGAGAAACGACGGATCCGTCTGCAGTCTCAGCACGCAATATCCCTTGGTTGCGGTCGTGGCGGGGTCCATCCTACGGATTCCTCGTGAACGACCTGGGCTTTCCGCGCCGGGAAGCGACGTCGCACTGCGTCACATTCGCGCGGGCCGCGTCACACGGCGTCTCAGTCCGACACAGCCCTTCTGCGGCGCCCCGGCGTTTCCTATCGTCGCCGCCATGAAGACGCTCATCCTGCTCGCCCTCGTCGGTTTCGCCGCTCAGCTCGTCGACGGCAGCCTCGGCATGGCGTACGGCGTGACCTCGACCACGCTGCTGCTCGCGATCGGCACGAACCCGGCCGCGGCCTCGGCGACCGTGCACCTCGCCGAGATCGGCACGACGCTCGCGTCAGGTGCGGCGCACTGGCGCTTCGGCAACGTCGACTGGCGCGCCGTCGTGCGCATCGGGATCCCCGGTGCGGTCGGCGCGTTCGCGGGCGCGACGTTCCTGTCGTGGCTGTCGACCGAGCTGGCGCAGCCCATCATGTCGTCGATCCTGCTCGCGCTCGGCCTGTTCGTGCTGCTGCGCTTCACGCTGCAGGGCGTGCCGCGCCGCACGCACCAGCCGCTGCGCAAGCGCTTCCTCGTGCCGCTCGGCCTCGTCGGCGGGTTCATGGACGCGACGGGCGGCGGCGGATGGGGCCCCGTGGGCACGCCCGCGCTGCTCGCGAGCGGTCGCATGGAGCCGCGCAAGGTCATCGGCACGATCGACACGAGCGAGTTCCTTGTCGCGGTCGCCGCGAGCCTCGGCTTCCTCTTCGGCCTCTCGGGCGCCGGCGTCGACTGGGGCTGGGCGCTCGCCCTCCTGCTCGGCGGGCTCGTCGCGGCGCCGCTCGCGGCGTGGATCGTGCGCTTCGTGCCGCCGCGGATCCTCGGGTCGCTCGTCGGCGGCCTCATCGTCTTCACGAACGTGCGCACGCTGCTGCGCAGTGACTGGATCCAGGCGCCGCCCGCTGCGCTCTGGGCCGCCTACGTCGTCAACGCGATCGTGTGGGTCGCGGCGGTCGCGTGGAGCACGAGGGCCCACCTGCAGACGCGTCACCTCGAGCGGGCCGCGCTGCCCGAGAGCGTCCCCGAGTCGCGCTGAGAGCGGCTCACGCCTCGAGCGCGGCGAGCACGCGCAGTGCGGCCTCGTCGACGCTCACGGCGGATCCGTCGATCACGACGTCGGCGTCGCGCGGCACCTGATACGGATCGCTGATGCCCGTGAACTGCGGGATCTCGCCCGCGCGCGCCTTCGCGTACAGCCCCTTGCGGTCGCGCCGCTCGCACTCCGCGAGCGGCGTGGCCACGTGCACGAGCAGGAACCGGCCCACGGCCTCGGCGCGCTCGCGCATCTCCTGCCGCATCGCCTCGTAGGGCGCGATGGGGGCGCAGACGGCGAGGCCGCCGTGCCGGGCCACCACGGCGGCGACCCAGCCGATGCGCTGCACGTTGCGCATGCGGTCCTCGAGCGTGAAGCCGAGCCCCGAGGAGAGGATGCGGCGCACCTCGTCGCCGTCGAGCAGCGTTGTCGTCGGCCCGCCGCGATCCGCGACGAGTTCGACGAGGCGCTTCGCGATCGTCGACTTGCCCGAGCCCGACAGGCCCGTGAGCAGCACGACCGTGCCTGCGGTGCGCGGCGCGGGCGTCTGCCACACTGTGACGTCGTCGGCGACGAGCTCGCGGGCGACGTCCACCGGGTCGGCGTCAGACGGCGTGGGCAGCACGATCGCGCGGCGGCCCGCGGCCTCGACGCCGCGCACGGCGTCCGCGAGCGCGCGCCCGTCCCCGCGGTCGAGCACGACAGCCGCGTCCGGCCGGCCGTCCCAGGCATGCGGATCCGGCGCCTCGCCCGTCAGCAGCACGGCGGCGGGGATCCGCGCGAAGCCCGCCGCGACGCGCAGGTCGGCGCGGTCGCGGTG
>JAJUIM010000140.1 GCA_029267645.1 Microbacterium sp. | reverse complement strand
GTGCGGCCGGTCAGCGACTTCCCGCGCATCTGGCTCTTCAGCTGGTTCCACCGCGTCGCGTACGACGACGTGCTCTTCACGGCGCTCTACCTCGTGCTGCTCGCGCTCGCGGTGATGTTCACCCTGGGGTGGCGGTTCAAGATCGTGCTGCCGATCTACTTCGTGCTGTGGGTCAGCTTCATCGAGATGAACGACGCCGTGGGCGACCAGGGCGACAACATGTACCGCATCGTGCTGCTCCTGCTGCTGTTCGCGGATCCCGCCGCGCGCTGGTCGCTCGACGCACGCCGCCGCGCCAGGCGCGACTTCCCGACGATCCTGCCGCGCGAGATCAGCAACCTGCTGCACAACCTCGCGCTCGTCGCGCTCACGGCGCAGGTCATCTTCGTCTACGTCTCGGGCGGCCTGTACAAGGCCGGGGGAGAGCCGTGGTCGGGCGGCTACGCCGTCTACAACCCGCTCATGACCGAGCGCTTCGGCACGTGGCCCGTGCTGAGCGACATCGTCACGGCGTGGGGGCCCGCGGTCACCGTGATCAGCTGGGGATCCATCATCCTGCAGATCTCCTTCCCGCTCATGCTGCTCACGCGCCCGACGCGCATCCTCGCGCTGCTCGGCATCATGTCGTTCCATGTCGGCATCGGCGTGCTCATGGGGCTGCCGTGGTTCTCGCTCGCCATGATCGGCATCGACTTCATCTTCATCCGCGACCGCACGTGGCGCCGCGGCGCCGACCTCGTGCGCGGCGCCTTCGCCGATGGCGAGGCGAAGGAAGACGAACCAGCACCGGCGCCCGCGCGGGAGGCGAAGAAGCCTCAGCCCGTGCGGTGACCGGGCGGGCTGTGCGGAACGGACAGGCCGGATCCGCACGCCCGCCCCGCCCGCTTGTGCGGCGCGGACAAAGGATCCGCCCTCCCATGCACCTTCTCGTAGATTCAGCGGTGTATCCACCTCGCCGACGATGAGAGGAACGCCGTGGCCGACACCGCCGTTCGCCCTGACAAGCACACCGCCCCCGAGACAGAGGCCGACGCCCGCGTCGACGTCGCGGGGCTCACCCCGATCCTGCTGGGCACGTGGGGCGACATCCGCCTTGAGGCCCGCGAGATGATCACGGACGAGGCGTTCTGGCAGATCCCCGGGCAGAGCTACCACGAGCACCGCGAGCGGGTGCTCGCACAGCTCAAGCTGCTCGCCGACCGCGGCGCGGGCGCGCGGGCGTTCCCGAAGGAGTACGGCGGGCTCGAGACACAGGGCGGCAACCTCGCGGGCTTCGAGGAGCTCGTGCTGGCCGACCCGAGCCTGCAGATCAAGTCGGGCGTGCAGTGGGGCCTGTTCGCGTCGGCGATCTATCAGCTCGGCACGAAGGCGCACTGGGACAAGTGGCTGCGCGACGCCATCACGCTCGACCTGCCGGGCGCCTTCGCGATGACCGAGACGGGGCACGGATCCGATGTGCAGTCGATCGCGACGACCGCGACGTACGACGTCGAGACGCAGGAGTTCGTGATCCACACGCCGTTCCGCGGCGCGTACAAGGACTACCTCGGCAACGCGGCGCTGCACGGGCGGGCCGCGACCGTGTTCGCGCAGCTCATCACGGGCGGCGTCAACTACGGCGTGCACTGCTTCTTCGTGCCGATCCGCGACGAGAACGGCGCCGACCTGCCGGGCATCACGAGCGAGGACGACGGCCCCAAGGGCGGCCTGAACGGCATCGACAACGGCCGCCTCGCGTTCGACCATGTGCGCGTGCCGCGCGAGAACCTGCTCAACCGCTACGGCGACGTCGCGGCCGACGGCACCTACTCGAGCCCCATCGCGAGCCCGGGGCGCCGCTTCTTCACGATGCTGGGCGCGCTCGTGCAGGGCCGCGTCTCGCTCGACGGCGCCGCGACCTGGGGCGCCGCGCTCTCGCTGAAGATCGCCGTCACCTACGCCAACCAGCGCCGCCAGTTCGACGACGGCACGGGCAGCGAGACGGTGCTGCTCGACTACGGCAAGCACCGCCGCCGGCTCATCCCGCGCATCGCGACGGCGTATGCGCAGACGTTCAGCCACGACGAGCTGCTGCGCAAGTTCGACCTCGTCTTCAGCGGCGAGAACGACACCGACGAGAGCCGCCAGGATCTCGAGACCCTCGCGGCCGCGCTCAAGCCGCTGTCGACGTGGAACGCGCTCGACACGATCCAGGAGGCGCGCGAGGCGTGCGGCGGCCAGGGCTTCCTCGCCGAGAACCGGCTCGTCGGCCTGCACCAGGATCTCGACGTGTACGCGACGTTCGAGGGCGACAACAACGTCCTGCTGCAGCTCGTCGGCAAGCGCCTGCTGGGCGACTTCGCGAAGCAGTTCAAGGGCAAGGACACGCGGGCGCTCGCCGCGTACGCCGCGCGCCAGGGCGCCTCGAAGTTCTTCCACGGCGCGGGCCTGCGCCGCCTCGGCCAGACGGTCGCCGACCTCGGTTCGACGGCGCGCTCGGTCGAGCTGGGCCTCAGGGCCGAGGATCAGCATCAGCTGCTCACCGACCGCGTGCAGCAGATGGTCTCCGACGTGGGCGCCCGCCTCAACGCGGCGCGCAAGCTGCCGCCGGCCGAGGCGCAGGAGGTCTTCAACGACAACCAGGTCGAGCTGCTCGAGGCGGCCCGCGCGCACGGCGAGCTGCTGCAGTGGGAGGCGTTCACCGATGCGCTCTCGCGCATCGACGACCCCGGCACGCGCACGGTCCTCACGTGGGTGCGCGACCTGTTCGGCCTCTCGCTCGTCGAGCGGCACCTGTCGTGGCACCTGCTCAACGGGCGGCTGTCGACGCAGCGCGCGGCCGCCGTCACGCGCTACATCGACCGGCTCTGCAATCGCCTGCGGCCGCACGCGCAGGATCTCGTCGACGCGTTCGGCTTCGCGCCCGAGCACGTGCGCGCCCCCATCGCGTCGGGCGCCGAGCGCGAGCGCCAGGACGACGCGCGCGCCTATCTCGCGGGGCTCCGCGAGCGAGGCGAGGCGCCGACGCCGGAGAAGAAGATCCGCCGCTCCTGAGGGCGGGCCGGCCCGCGCGTCGCGCGGTAGAATCGCAGCCGTGAGAGATGGCGCAGTGGAGCGCATCGCCGGCTCGCGGGTCGGCGTGATCGGTCAGGGTGACAGCGACGTCGTCACCGGTGGAGGAGCGACAGCATGATGCGGCGAATGCCTCAGCGTCCGGCCGGCGCGCCGGAGGCACCGAAGAGCGGCAACGTGCCGACCGTCGTCGGCACCTCGACCCTGCGGGTGGTCAGCAGGACGCCCCCGCCGAACTCCGAGCCGCTCGCGATCACGCGCACGTCGATGGCGGCGATCGAGGCGCGCGGGCGATCCCGGCGCCGCGTCGTGTTCGGCGGCGCGATCGTGGGCGTCGCGGCGGTCGTCGCGGCCGGCGCGACGACGCTGATCTGGATCTTCTAGTCGGCCGGCGCCTCGTGCGCCAGCACCTTGATCATGATGCCGCGGCGGCCGAGCTCGCTGATCGTCTGCGCCTCCTCGGCGGCGTCGCGGCCGAAGACGTGCGCGCTCGTGACCACGACGACGTCGCCGCGCTCGAGGCGCCCGAACAGCCGGTTGAGGCGGTCCTCCCACGACTCGGCCACGTTGGGCGCGGGGTGGCGGAAGCCCTCGATCGGCACGCCGAAGGCCGTCAGCTGCTCGCGCTGCTCGATGATCGACGGCATGCCCTCGCGGGCGACGACGATGCCGACGAGACGAGCGTCGACGGGACGGGCGCGCCAGATCTCGTCTCGCGTGGTGACCTCTTCGACGTGCTCGCTCACGCCGTCCATCCTAGCCGCGAGGCGCCCCGCGAACGGAACTGCGGCTCCTCGCGCAGCGGGCGCCGCGCGAGGATCGGGCGTCGTCAGATGAGATTGAGGCCGCGCAGCTTCGCGTCGACGTCGGCGTTCGACGGCTCGACGTGGTGGCTGCCGTCGGGGTACACGACGACGGGGATGTTCGTGCGGCCCGAGATGTCCTTCGCGACGTCGGCCGCGGCCGGGTCCTCCTCGAGGTCGACGTAGGTGTAGTCGACGCCGAGGCCGTCGAGCTGCGCCTTCGTGCGGCGGCAGTCGCGGCACCACTCGGCGCCGAACATCGTGATGGTGTCGTTCGCGGGAGTCGTCATTCCTCCAGGATAGGTCGGCGCGAGCGGGGCGGGGCCGGCGCCCGTGCGACGATAGGAGGCGTGCTGACCTCGGGCGAACGCGTGCTGTGGACCTGACGATCGTCGTCCCCACGTTCAACGAGGCGGGAAACGTGGCCGAGCTCGTGCGCCGCACGGCAGCCGCCGTGCGCGGAATCGACGCCGAGATCCTCTTCGTCGACGACTCGAGCGACGGCACGGCCGACGAGGTGCGCCGCGTCGCGACATCGGCGCCGCTGCCCGTGCGGGTGCATCACCGCGCGGATCCCGTGGGCGGCCTGGGCGGCGCGGTCGTCGAGGGCTTCCGCCTCGCGTCGGCCCACGTGTGCGTCGTCATGGACGGCGACCTGCAGCACCCGCCCGAGACGATCCCCGCGCTCGTCGCGCGCATGCGCGCGGGCGACGCCGACATCGTCTCGGCGTCGCGCTACGTGGGGGAGGGGAGCGCGTCGGGCCTCGCCGACGCGACTCGCCGCCTCGTCTCGCGCGGCTCCAACGCGATCACGCGCGCGATGTTCCCGCTGCGGCTTCGGCGCGTGACGGATCCCATGACGGGCTTCTTCGCGATCGACACGTCGCGCCTCGACCTCGCGACGCTGCAGCCGCGCGGCTTCAAGATCCTGCTCGAGATCATCGTGCGCACCTCGCTGCGGGTCGCCGAGGTGCCGTTCGAGTTCGCGGACCGCTTCGCGGGCGACTCGAAGGCGTCGCTCAGGCAGGGCGCGCGGTTCCTGCACCAGCTCGCGCTGCTGCGCTTCGGCAAGATGAGCGCGTTCGCCGTCATCGGGGGGCTCGGCGCCGTCGCGAACGTCGCGATCGTGTGGCTCCTGACCGAGTGCGGCGTCGACTACCTGTGGGCCGCGATCATCGCGGCCGAGGTGACGATCGTCGGGAACTTCCTGCTGCTCGAGCGCTTCGTCTTCCGCGACATGCGCGAGCAGGCGCGGGGATTCTGGCGGCGGTTCGCGTCGTCGTTCGTGTTCAACAACGTCGAGTCGGCCGTGCGCATCCCGGTCATGTCGCTCATGGTGACGGCGTGGGGCATGCCGAGCCCGCTCGCGACCGCGCTCACGCTCGCCGTCGCGTTCGTGATCCGCTTCACCTTCCACTCGCTCGTGGTCTACAAGCCCCGCGGTCAGTAGCGCGTCGGGCGCGGGCGGAGCGACGTGACGACGACGCCCGCGAGCACGACGGCCATCGAGGCGAACGTCATGGGGCCGATCGCGGCCTTCGCGGTGTGAAACGTGAGGTCGATGACGAGCGATCCGAGCAGGTTGCCGAACAGCGACATGAGGCTCAGCAGCAGCACGCCGAGGTGGGCGACCGTCTGCGTCGTGACGCCGATGAAGATCACGCCGCACGCGCCGCCGATGAGCACCCACCAGTCGCCGGGCAGCTCGGGCAGGCCCGCGATGCCTGCACCCGC
>JAJUIM010000264.1 GCA_029267645.1 Microbacterium sp. | reverse complement strand
CTCACGGGCTTCCGCGTGCACCGGGCGGGCGAGTGGGGCCGTCAGGTCGAGGCCGGCCACCCGTACGAGCCCGACATCATCACGTTCGGCAAGGTCGTCGGAGGCGGCATGCCCCTCGCCGCCCTCGGCGGCAAGCGCGCCGTCATGGAGCAGCTCGCCCCCACGGGCCCCGTCTACCAGGCCGGCACGCTCTCGGGGAATCCGCTCTCGGTCGCCGCGGGCATCGCCACGCTCGAGCGCGCGACCCCCGACGTCTACGCGCACCTCGACCGCGTCGCCGACCGCATCATCGCGGATCTGACCGCCGCCCTCGCCGCGGAGGGTGTCGCCCACTCGATCTCCCGCGTGGGATCCCTCTTCGGCCTCGCGTTCCTCGCCGACCGCCCGGGCGACTACACGACGGCCAAGACGCAGGACGCGTTCCGCTTCACGCCGTTCTTCCACGAAATGCTCGACGCGGGCGTGAACCTTCCGCCGAGCGTCTTCGAGGCCTGGTTCGTCACCGTCGCGCACGACGAGCGCGCCCTGGATCGCATTTCCCAGGCGCTCCCCGCCGCCGCCCGCGCAGCGGCGCAGGCGACCGCCTGACACGCGGATCCGTCGCCGTCCGGGATCCTCACGCGCCGCGGATCCCAGACGGCGACGCGCCTCGTGCGTGCTGCGCCCGCCGAGGATCTGAGGTTTCGCCGGCTGTCTGGCGATTTGCCGCAGAATCCCAGATCGTGGGCAAATTTTCCGGCGCTCGCGAAGGCGTCCACGTAACCCTGGCCCGCGCGACCACCGCCCCGCGAGGATCTCAGCTCTCACCCGCGACCTGACGAATCGCCCCAAAACCCCAGACCCTCGCCGAATTCTCCGACGCTCGCGAAAGCGGTGCAGCGCCCCACACCCCTACCCCTCGCGCACGCTCCCGCCCTCGAGCTCGATGAGGAAGCGCTTGACGTCCTCGCGGCCGGCGTATTCGCCGAGGGATCCGTCGGAGCGGATCACCCTGTGCGCGGGCACGACGAGCGTGATGGGGGTGAAGCGGCACGCGGTGCCCACAGCACGGGCCGCGCGGGGGCGGCCCGCTCGGTCGGCGATCTCGCCGTAGCTCGCGGTCTCGCCGTAGGGGATCCGCGCGACCTCCTGCAGCGCCTCGCGCTGGAACCCGGTCGAGAGCGACCAGTCGATCTCGACGTCGAACGCGCGCCTCGAGCCCGCGAAGTACGCATCGAGCTGCGCGCCGAGGCCCGCGATGTCGTCGTGGGCGGCCTCGAGGGATCCGCGCAGCTCGCGCGCGACGCCCTCGACGACCCAGAGCGGATCCTCCGCCGTGCCGAGCGCGACGAGCGCGTCGTCGGGCGCGAACACCGCCACGGCCGCCCCGATGGGGGTCGGCGTGACGGTGTAGCGGTGCGTCACGGCACGGGTCAGGCGGCGCCGCGCGCGGCCTGCAGCAGCGCGCTCGTGCGGGGCCCCAGGCCGAGCGCGGCCGCGTCGCGCAGCTGCTCGGCGGTGTCGACGTCGCGGCGCAGGGCGGATCGCGCCGGAACATCGAGCAGCGCGTGGCCGGCCTCGACGTGGCGGGCGGCGGATTCGGGCCCGAAGTGCGGCTCGTACGTCGCGGGCGTGCGCCACGTCACGAGCACGGTGCCGGAGTTCTCGGCATCGGCGACGACGGCGCGCTCGTGACCTGCCGCAGCCGCGAGGGCCTCGTCGAGGTCCGCGGGCGTGAGCGCGGGAAGGTCGCCCAGCATGCCGGCGCGCGCCTCCTCGGAGGCCCGCTCGAGGCCCGCGCGCACGGCGCCGTTGAGGCCCATGCCGGGGTCAGGGATCCACGTGGCGCCGTCGATCTGCTCGACGCCCGCCTGCACGTCGGCGTCGCTCGTGACGACGAGCACCTCGCCCACCTGCTGGGAGGCGGCAGCGGCCGCGATCGTGTCGAGCGCCACCGCGAGGGCGAGCTGGGGCCGATCGGCGCCCGGCAGATCGAGGCGGGACTTGCCGGCCTGGGTGGTCTTGACCGGGATGACAACGGACCAGAGCATCAGGTCGCGATTCCTTCCGTCATGCGAGAACCCGCGGGTCGCGGGGCGCGAAATGGGATCCGACACAGCTTACGAGACGCGCTTCCGCAGCCGGGGCAGGACCTCGCGCCCGTACAGCTCGAGGAACGCGGCCTGATCGTGGCCGGGGTCGTGGAAGACGAGGTGCGTGAACCCGAGGTCGAGGTACTTCTCGATCTGGGCGACGTGCTCGTCGGGGTCGTCGGAGACGATGAAGCGGCTCGCGGCGCGCTCCGTCGGCAGCTGCTGGGCGAGGCGCTGCATCTCGATGGGATCGTGCACCCCCGTCTTCTCCTCGGGAGACAGCGCGAGGGGCGCCCAGAAGCGCGTGTTCTCGAGGGCCTTGTCGCGATCCGGGCGGAACGACACCTTCACCTCGAGCATGCGGTCGACGTCGGCGCGGTCGCGGCCGGCCTTCTGGATCCCCTCATCGAACGCGGGCAGCAGCTTGTCGGTGTAGAGCGCCGGATCCTTGCCGCTCGTCGTGATCCACCCGTCGCCGATGCGGCCCGCGAGGCGCGTCGCCGCGGGCCCCGAGGCGCCGATGTAGATCGGCACCTCCTCGTCGGGACGGTCGTAGATCGTCGCGTTGCTCACGGAGTAGTAGGTGCCGTCGTACGTGACGCGCTCGCCGCGCCACAGCTCGCGGATCATGAGGATCGCCTCCTTCATGCGCTGGAAGCGCTCGGGGGGATCCGGCCATGTCTGGCCCAGCGTGACCTCGTTGAGCGCCTCGCCCGTGCCGACGCCGAGGATCATGCGGCCCGGGTAGAGCGAGCCGAGCGTGCCGAAGGCCTGCGCGATGACGCCGGGGTGATAGCGGAAGGTGGGCGTGAGCACCGAGGTGCCGAGGAGGATCCGCGAGGTTGCCTCGCCCGCCGCGCCGAGCCACGGCAGGGCGGCGGGCGCGTGGCCGCCCTCGTGCATCCAGGGCTGCAGGTGGTCGCTCAGAAATGCCGAGTCGAAGCCGTTCTCCTCGGCGCCCACGACGAAGTCGACGAGCTCGCGGGGGCCGAACTGCTCGGACGACGCCTTGTACCCGAAGCGGAACGGAACGCTCATGGCGTGACTCCTTCTCTGTGGAGGATCTGCGTGCGGCGGGGGACGACGCGGTCGAGTCGTGCGCGGAAGTCGGCGACCGT